>NZ_SGSW01000027.1:0-57181 GCF_004209125.1 Acinetobacter sp. WCHAc060033
AAGGTTTAAAATTTAACAACTGCCATTTTGAAAATTTTGAGAATTTTTTTGAATGTGATTTTGATGAAGATACATATTTTAGAAATAGTGTTTTCCTACCTAAATTACGTAAAAACTCTCAAATATCATCTAGCCTCATAGTAAGTAATATTGATAATTCAACTTGTAGGTATGATGGTTTGCAGGGATATTTTGATGAAATCAAGGAAAAGGGAGTTAAGGAAAGCGATTCTAATGATAAATTTTTGAGAGATATTATACGCTTCTTCTGGAAAGGGATTGGTTTTAAAGTTATTCCCAAGCAAAGTGTAAATAGCAGGTTTAAAAATAATTATGCGCTATTAGATAGATTAGTATCTATTTCTTTTTTAAAAGAAAAGAAAATTACAACAACGCGAGAAAGAAAAGAACCTCATTATTATATTTCAGATGAATTTGATGGCGTTAGAAAAATTATGGAAGAAAATCAAACTTGTATAGAGTTCGAACGAGTAAAAAAAATGATGAAAGAGTAAATATTTTCCAACAACTATAATAATCTATTATTACAGGCTTATTAATTAATAAGCCTGCTTTAGAATTAACTTATATTTTCATACTACTTAAATAATAAAAATACAAATTAAATCGAATTCCACATATATAATTGAAAATTAAATTTACTCTAATCTTTAAGATTAATAAAATCCCTACAAATTAATATTTAAATAATAGAAAAATAAACATATTGCATTATCAATTTAAACCCTTTAATTCATAAAAAAATACTCATTTTACTAAAATAGTCTTTTTCATATCATACGCCTGCTCTTTAGCTTGGATAAAACCAAAAATATTCAGTGAAAATAAAAACAATATTAAAAACAATACAGCTGTTATATTTTTATTACCAGCTACTTTTAAATCAAAATTAATAATCTTTAAGGAAGAGTAAAAATATCCACTTAACAACACTATTGGGATATTAAACCAAACCAATATACTATTTTTAAAATCCATATCCATAATAGCAATTAAAGTTACTATTTCAAAGGAAGCAAAATAAGTCAAAAACATTAAAACATATATTTCATTTTCAATGTTTTTGGAAACACTTCCTTTTAAAAGTTTCCCTACATACAAAACAAAAAGCACAAATAAAATTAAAATAAATAATGCATATATTGCTGTATAATTCAACCAACATCTTGAGCTAAATAGTAGCATACACTTTTCGGGAAATAACTTTATTATATAAAATATAGAGTAATAGCAAACAACATATAATGATATTAAAGTAGCTTGTTTTAAAATAACATCAGTTACATCAATTTTATTAATCATTTTTAAAACTAAACCTTTTCTACGATTGTAACCGTGGTCTCAATGCTGTTCTAATATCAGAAAGTTGCACACCTTCTGACTGTAACTGGCTTCTAACAGCATTAAATACATCTTCTACTTGATTAGGATCGCTAATCGTTACAATTACACTGAATGGTATAGGTTCTTTAATTACATAATCTGCTCTAGTTAATGGTTCTACTACCAAACGACACTGTGAAGATTGTCCAACACCTTCGATAAAAACATCACTTGATTGTTTAATTGGCCACCATTTAGCCCCTTGTGCAATTCTTTCTTTTTCCAATCCGCTATCTGCTTTTTCATTTCTAATCATTCCACGATAAGAAATATTTCCAGTGTTTTTATCAATTTTAGCCTGTCTTAGCCACGTGTTTATATTAACTAAGACGAATTCAGCCCCATTTTCCCGTTCAATTGGAGGGCGATACACTGTAGTAATTTTCACACTACCTAGACATTTACCTTCTGGAGTAACAAGACAAGATGGCCATGCAAAATCAAAAACCATTTGCTGTCTATGACCTATTTCACCATTAAACACCATGGTAATTTCATGGTTATTTAACAATAGTGATGAATTTGCATTCTGAGGCAATCCTACTCCGACGTAATCTTTTGCAATTCTTTTTAAATTTTTCGTTTGCAATATCTGCGGTACTTCAGAATTATGTAATAACAATCCACTCAAAGCCTCTCTAGGCACTTTTCCTTCAATTGCAAAATCTAGTGCTGCAAGCGTTTTTGCTACTAGAGGTGCAGCATAACTAGTACCGCAACCCTGACATAAATTACCATCAGGACTTATCGAAAAAAGACCATGTGATTTTGCTAATCCTCCACCCACATGTGCAATATCGGGTTTTGCTCCATATGATGGATCAGGCCCTTTTCTAGTATACTGAGCTGGCTTTACATGACCTGTGATTGAGCTTGGATCCAAGGCTCCTACTGTAATTGATCGTAGACTATCTGCAGGCTGGAAAATTCTATCTTTTCCTGAATGTCTATACTCTGCAAGCATTTGTAAAGCATCTTTATCAATTGATGGCCACGGTTTTCTTACAGTATTTTGATCTAAATTGCCTGCTGGCAATACAAAAATAACATCATATTTATCGCATATCTGGTCAATTGTATTTGCAAAGAAACTATAACGGGTATCTTCAACTAAAGTTTCGACAGACAAACTCATATTAAATATACGAACCCCTAGTGAAACTGCTTCTGCTATTTCAATTTCAAGCTGCTCAAGAAAATCAATAAACCCATTTGGGTAATAATAGGAAAATTTCTTTTCATCTGGATATATCCCCAAATCATAAAACTTACACTCACTTTCTTCTAATTCAGGTAAAGAGTTTAACTCTTTCCCCGCACTTACAAGCCCAGCAATGAATGTACCATGATCAGTTTTCTTCATGTTTGGAAATACAAAATCAGAACTCCCAATACTCCATGAATTTAAGGTATCAAGATCAGCAACACCAGAATCAATAATTCCAACTACAGGATAATTTTTACCTGCTTGAGGTAAATTCAAAGCACAAACAGATTCATTAACTATGGATTCATTGGATGCTTGTAAAATTGGTGGAAGATAGATAGATCTGACAATTTGTGAATTATCTAAAAAGGCAAGTAATGACTCATGATCTTCAAGTGTTGCACCATTTGGACGATTCATTTTAATTACAAAGAAAGTGTTAGAAAGCCAATCTTTATTCACTTCTGTTACTGTAATTGGAATATCTAATCCATCTAGACTAGCTTTAAATTTTCTCAATAACTTTAAAGATTGACTCTTCTGCTTGTCATTCATAGTTTGTGAAATAAAATCAGCTGAATAGAACGTCTCTATATAATAAGCTCCGCCTGTTCTAGTATCACTTAACCAATTCCAAGCTTGTTCTATCGTAAAATTTCTTCGCTCATGAGTTGAATAGGCCCTAATTGTACTAATTGCACCAACTTCACTTCTTTGAACACTTGGTTTAGCAACTGGCTTACCATTTTTATCTTGTCCCCAGTTGGTTTCCTCTTCAGCAGACATAACAGCTAGTTCAACTGTATGGAGATCTTCTTCAGACAACTCAACGATTAAGCGACCTAACTCATTACCACCAATAGATCTGACTTTTTTTAAAGGAAAAAGCTTGGTTGTTGGTTTATGGCTTTTAGCCCATGCTGCAGATTGTAATTCAACAGTTGCATATATAACTTCATTATCTTTAAGCATTTTACTACTTCTAAGATATTGAATTTCTTCGATCAAATTTTGCTTATGATCCTTAAAATCTTCATCACGCCCAGCATAAAAATCCTTATTTCCTCCACCTGGTGGCTTATTATTAGCCACCACATAGTTTTGTGTATTTAGGACAATTTGTACTGGGTTATTACTCATATTTTTATCCTTCTAAAGCTACGACTTCTTTGCTTGAATTTAACATTTTGCTAATTTTAGGTTGTGTTACACCAAATAATTGAGCTATTTTCATTTGTGAAAAACTTAACTCCGTATCATGGTTCAACACTTGAGCTAACTCTTCAGGCGAACTTAATACCTTTTGCTTTCGATCATTACTATTTGTATTCGCATTCAAACGTAAATATTCTTTAATTGTTTCTAAAAAATGAAAGTCTTTGTCTAGAATGGCAATTTTTCTTTGAATAAAAAATGCCAATTTTTCAATATCTGAACCACTATAACCCTTTGATAACCAAACCAAAAAATCCAGTTGAACTTCTGTTATTTTAATTAGGTCATTAAAATGGTTCTGCAACATGGTGCGTCGTGCTAGAGCAACAGGTTTTGGAATTTCAATTCTTAAATCAAACCTACGCCAAATAGCCGAATCTAAAAGTAATTCATGATTAGTAATCGCAATTGTAAAACCAATCTTGCTTCTTTCATCAAGACATTGAAGTAATGTATTTACAACTCTCTTTAACTCACCAAGTTCATTTGGATCATCACGCAACTTAGCAATTGCATCAAATTCATCTAACAACAAAATACATTTATATCTATTTGCAAAAGCAAAAAGATTTGCAATATTTCGCGCAGTTGTACCTAAAAAAGATGAAAGTAACCCATCGAGACGAGCAACAATAATTGGTAATCCTAATGTTTCACCAATATGATGTGCTAACAATGTTTTACCAGTACCTGGTGCGCCAAAGAGCATTAAGGATAATGCAGGATCAATTCCCTTACTCTTCAATTTATCGACATGTTTCCATTCATCCAAAATATTATTGATACTTGAAGCTAATCCACTTTCGAAAATTGGCAAAATTATAGGATTAGCATTAGGAAAAATAATTTCGGCTAATGATGCACTTGTTTCTCTATCAACAGGAGCTTTCACTGTTGGAATCAATTGCTCACCTGTTAAGGCATTTGATGAAAGAACAACTCTGCTCGGCAAAATTTCTATATTCTTTTTTTTAGCTTGTAAAAGCTTTTTTAATCCAGCAACTTGATCCACCTCTTCATCTTTCTCCAAAGCTTTTATCAATCTTTCAATATGACCTGATATGGCTGGATTTTCGACTTGTAGTGCTGCTCGACATATAGCGACAACAATTGAGTAATGTTGCATGTTCCACCTAATTGCTTTCTATTCCAAAAAATAAAAAACTATAACCAATTTACATTATTATATAACAAAATATAAGGTAAATATCGTTTTTTACATGTATTTATAAAGAAAATTATATTTTTTATAAATAATTTTATAATTTTCATAACTAAAAGCATATTTTCACTGATATTGTGTTTTGATAACAGAATGTCATTTCCCTTCTTCTCTACTAATCCCTAAACATACTTTCAAACAAGTATGGTCTATATTTCATATCCTGCATTATCAATGAAGGAATAACTTTCCAAGAATCGACATAATACTTAATCCTATACGGCCAATCACAAAGCAACCACAGAGTGATTTGTACTAAGTAGTGTCGCTCAGAATGTATCAAACTTTCAAAAGATCGTTTGGATTTATTTGCGAAATCAGCCAAGTCATTATTGATTTTAAGGTCTTTTTCTAAATCAACTATATTGAATCTTGCCCGAGGATTTGACCTCGCACTAATAAGGAGCATTAAAATTTGTCGAAAAATTTTAAAAAATAATTGTGAATAATGAATTATTGGTAATGGATGAATAGTAAAACCTTTATTTGGTGCATCCAATAAAACACTCATCGCACCATAAACCTCGGTATCTATAGCATTCCAACGCTCATGCTTTTCTTTTGTTAAATCAGTTAGACACTGATGACAAAATCTGACTGAATGCCGTGTCACCTCATTCTTATAACCTATATCGCCACGAAAAATAATTATGGGTGCATCGCAATTTGGACATGAATCTCTTAGTAAGCAATCGTGCACTGGGCAGACTGTATAAAATGCTAATCTCCAAACACTCTGGAAGTATGGTATGTGATTTTCAGCCAAACAACTTGGGCAATATTGCAGACCATGAAGCCTTCTTAAGCGATGATAAATACCTTGCGATAGCAATAAATGAGTATTTGTTTTAACTACAATATTATCATATACATAACCTTCATATTTTTTTAATGTTGTAGCATACACCTCTTGAAAAGTTGCACCTGAAAGCTCCATCAATCCATGTATTAACCATTCTGGTGCGAAAACATCAATATCCCTATTCCATATCTGCTTATCATGACCAAAATATGATGAATATAATGTGTGAGCTTTAATACTATTGGCATGGGCAAGTCTAAGCATCCAAGATGATAAAAGTTCACCACTACAAGGTTTAGGATGAATCGGTAAAAATTTACCAGATTCTCCAAATAAATTTTTCATATCCTTGAAACAGCTGACTTTCTGTCTGCTGGTCGAACATAACCACATTTATCTAAAGCTAGCATATCTATTTTTTCTTTATTATTTCTAATTGCCCAAATTGCGGCTCTATTTAAAAGTTGAGATAATTCACCAATTGTTCCACCTGACATATATAGCAATTTAGTAGCAATTTCTTTTTCTGTAAGCATTGATGGATTCCTTAATGGAATGATTTTTTCAAAACTAGCTAAAAGTCTTGCTAAATCAGTATTTAATTCCCATTTTGGTAATACAGCTGGCATAAATCTATTTTGAACTTGGGGATCAACTTGAAGTGCTCTTATAGCATCTGCTGTACCAACACCAACAATAGGAACATTAAGCTCATTACCCAAATATTTAATAACATTTAAAAAATTTCTTTGTTTTAGTGATGGGCCAGCTAATAAGTGCTGAATTTCATCAATTACAATCACCCCTAAATTTACTTGCTGTAATATAGTTATTACTCGTTGCCTTTTTTGATCTGTAGACTCAGAAGCTTTTAAACTACGAAACAATAAAGCTAAAATATTATTGTACAAACCTCTTTCATCAGGGCTTGGCGGTGATTGAACATAAAGAACGGGGATCCGAACAGCAACTCCATCTAAATTAGGATCAGCAGGGTGTAATTGTCTAAACCTCTCAATAAGTAAGGTTTTACCATTATTTGTCTCACCAGTGATCAATAAATTAGGCATTCGGGATTGCTTAGGATGTAATAACAAATCCTCAAGTTGATCCAAAATCCTTTGTGCAGAAGGGTAACCAATCCACTTGTGCTTCAAAATATGAGCTATTCGCTCTTCATTTGATGTATTTAATATTTGGGATGCTACTTCTGAAAGATGGTTTATTTGTTTCACAAGTTTTCCTCAATTTCATCAAATGGTTTAATTTGATCAACTGGATAACCAACATATTGATCATACTGTTTATCCATTTTCTCAATATTCGTTTTTTCTTTATGGATTGGTTTATTCCAAGCAACCTTTCGTTGTTTGTTCCTCCTTGCAGCTTTAGCATCTTTTGTTTTCTGAATCGCTAAAACTTCAATTTCACGCATTCGTTTTATACCATCAAAAATAAGTTCTTCATTAGGCTATAACCCTTCGTTTTCTTCTAATCTTTTTATGACAGCTTTTAATTCCCATAAACTTATTGGTGGTCTTGAAATATCTCGATAAGGTATAGATACATAATTTTTTGAATGTGGATCCAAAAAATACACCACACTAATATCACGAGGATCTCGTGCAAATATAAATTTTCTTTTTAATTTTGAGTTTTGTTCATCTCTCGCATGAATCCACACTCTAAGTACATCACTATAATAATGAATATTATCTATAAGGACACCATATTCTTGAATCGTTCGTTCTACATAAGGCATGAAGTCTAGTCTAAGCTTTTCTTCATTATTTATCGGGATTGGCAAGCCAATTCCTGGGCTATTTTCAGTACCAAGAATGGCTTGTTCATATAATTTTATAGGTGGTATATCACTAATACCTTTATGTGATTTCTGATGATAAACCTGGACGATAAAAATCGTGAACCAATGTTCAAATTCACTTAATGTCATACTTGCCATTTTTTCTGAATCATAATTGTTCTTATGTTGAACATTAGAAAAGGTTGTGCCCGATACAGAATGGGTTTTTGACATAAAAGTACGAAATGCTCTTTCAACATGTCCTCCATAATTTGGCAATCCTTTAGGTCTATGCTCTAAAATAATGCCATGTTCTTGACACGCACGCTCAAGCATGACTCCTCGAAACTCTTTGGCATTATCCACATAAATTTTTCTCATTTTGCCCCAAATTGGCCACGGAGTTGCAATACCAAATCTAGCCAACCATATATCTTTGGTCATAATTGAGTGCGAAATACATAGGCCCACAGATAATGCTCCTGGTGCTTCTAATGTAATATAGAAGCCAGTTATCATTCTAGAGAAGCAATCAATTGCGATTGTTAAATATGGTCGACCTATTGGTAATCTATCTTTATCATCAACCAAAATAAGATCAACAGGCGTATGATCCATTTGAACAACAGCTAAAGGAAAATCTGCTCCAGGAAAACTCCCTCTAATTGGCTGGAACTTTTCTCTAGCAATTTTGCTACCGAATCTTGCACTAACTACGTCTTTTTCAGAGAGTTCTTGAATGCGATTTCTAATGGTATTTGGATGAGGTGCAACTATCTCATTTTCAAAGCATAATCTCTGTACTTCCAAACAGGTTTCAGCCACGCTTCTTCTTTGACTAGTCAAATAAAACTTTGAAATCACATCATCAACAAACTCTTGTGTTTTACTTTCTAAACGAGACTTTTTAATATCGTTTCTTGGTTTTCTTAGTAATGTACTGACTCGTCCTGTTTCTTCTAATTTGTTAAGCCATCTATAAATGGTTGCCACATTCTTTTTTGCTTTTTTTGCGACACTTTCAACTTGCTCTAATGTTCTTTCAGTTTTTTCTAAATCTAAAAGAGGTTTGATAAGAAGATACTTATCCCATGCTTTTTGCCAATCAGCATCTGAAACTAATGGTAAGTCTTGTCTAATTTGACTTTCACATTCATTTGAAATCTTTAATTCATTTATAGGTGCTATATCTGATTGCTTCGTTATTTTATTTCGTAAAATAGCTTTGTTTAAACCAACAAAGTCTAATAAGTAATAATCTACATGATTCCATGTAACAACTGTCCCAGGTATTAATCGGTTCATGACCTTGACTCCATTGTCCAAATCTTAGAACGCATAGTTAAGACTTCGGTCAAATCACATCCTATCCGCCTTAATGCTATCAGTCTCCATAATACCCTTATTGCATCCGCCCTCACCCAAGGATCCCTAAATAAGCTCACTAATAAAGTTTCAGGATCTGAGATACGTAATTCCTCCAACTTGATCAAAATATTATCTTCAACACTAACTGGGCTTATTTCATTCCTATATTCGATTAAAAATTTTATATTTTTTAAATAATTAGTTCTAATTTCAAATTCTGTGTAAACTTTAAAAACCCATCCCTGCTCTAATGCATAAAGTTTTGCTGCTTTAAAACAGTCAATCAACCTTTTCCAATCCTTTCTAAAATCATCTCTATATTTAATTTCACACAACACTGGCTTAAGTTCACTCGCAGGAAAAAGGTCATGTCTATATTCAATTAGACCATCTGGAACATAAGTTGTTTTCCTACCAGCTCTATCATGAAAGCTTATTTTTACAGGTTGTGGAGTATATAACTCAACATTACTATCAAATCTAACTAGCTCCATAAAGTCTCTTTCTAAAGATGACTCATATTGACCTAGTGTTGGAATAGTTCCCCTTATGGAACTAGTTCCAATCGCAATTTTTCGAACTGGCTTTTTTTGTTGTGAGTTCATTTGCATTTATTCCTGTAAAAACTATATTATATTCGCATTTATTTATGTTTTTTACAGGTGGCTCAAATCCTAAACCTGGTGAAATTACTTTAGCGCATTTAGGCGTTTTATTTTTGGACGAATTGCCTGAATTTGACAAAAAAGTTTTAGAGGTTTTAAGACAACCTTTAGAATCCAAAGAAATTGTGATTTCTAGAGCCTCACGTCAGATTACCTTTCCTGCTAATTTTCAATTGATTGCTGCGATGAACCCCTGCCCTTGTGGTTATGCCTTTAATCAAGACAGCCGTTGCCAATGTTCTGCTGAATCCATTAAGCGTTATCAAGGGCGAATTTCAGGACCGTTACTTGATCGAATTGACTTACACATTGATGTTCCTCCGTTAAAAGCTCAAGAATTACAAGACCATACCCCTGTTGAAGACTCTGCCACCGTTCGAGAACGGGTGATTCAAGCTTTTGACTTTCAAATTCAACGCCAAGGCAGTTTAAATCACAGCTTATCGCCCAAAGATTTAGAAAAATTTGTAGTGCTGGATGAAGCCTCTAGAAAAATGATTGAAATGGCACAACAACGACTTAATCTGTCTGCACGTGCTTATCATCGTGTATTAAGAGTTGCTAGAACCATTGCAGATTTAGCACAAAGTGATGACATACAAAGCGCGCATTTAACAGAAGCCTTGTCCTACAGAAACCCGCTACAGTCTTAACCGAGAAGCTCTATTAAAATGTTGCAAGATTTAATATTACGTAATGAAAAAGTTGAAGATATAGAACCTATTTTCAAACTAACAAAGTCTGCATTTGAACATACAGAACACAGTAGCCACACTGAACAATTTATTGTCAGTGCATTAAGAAATGCACGGAAATTGATGATTTCACTGGTGGCGGAACTCAACCATGAAATCATCGGGCATGTGGCAATTTCCCCTGTTGAAATATCTTCTGGTGCGCAAGGTTGGTATGGGTTAGGTCCAATTTCGGTTGCACCAGAATATCAGCAACGCGGTGTGGGAACAGCATTAATGAAACAAGTAATACAGCAACTTCAACAGCTTGATGCTGCGGGCTGTGTACTATTGGGTGATCCTCATTATTATGCAAAATTCGGTTTTAAACCGCATAAAAACTTAACATTGGCGAATGTTCCTGCTGAATATTTTCAAGTTTTAGCATTTAAGCAACCTGTTCCACAGGGCGAAGTGAAATATCATGCCGCTTTTGAGGCAACCGAATAATTCTTTTCTAAATTTTAAACATAAAAAAGGTGACTATCCGTCACCTTCTTCATTTTATCAGTCTTAGAAAGCTTTGGTTAAGGTAAATACAGCGCCAGTTTCTACAGCACGCTTTTGAGCATGACTTAAACCATCAGTCTCCGTATTTGTTCCTATTGCTGCCAATTCTGCTGTCACAGTTGGAATTGATTTCAGTGTATAAGTCACACCAACTTTCCAATCCACATAATTGTCATCCCCATTGAAGCTATATTTATCTTCATCTACAGTGGTATAACCGACATTGGCAACACCACCAAAACCTGTCGCCCCAAAAGGCACTGAATAACCAACATTTATATTCCAGCTATCTGCCTTAACACCTGCATAATCATTGGTATAGTTAATATTGGTGAGAATACTATCACCCTCAGTAAGCGCATTTTTGAAGGTTAATTTTCCGTATAATTCTGCCCAATTTAGATCGCTTGCACTCGGATAGTTATAATACCAAACACCTACATCTAAGACGGGTTTGCTTGCAAAACCATCTAAAGTGGTTGAATAACCAATGAAAGGATCAATCTCTAAGTGTGGATCTGGAGTCCCAAAATTAACATTTGAACCCCACAAACCACCATATACACCCGAACTATGCGACAACGTAAAACCTGCTTGTACAGCTGGATCATTTTGAGTTTGTGTAATCCCACGGAAACGGTAGTCACTGGTGACGGCTGCACTGCCTGAAAAACTTACACCTAATTTTGAAAGTGCAGTATCTTCCGCCATCGCCATTGTTGCTGTAGACGATAAAACTGCCAATGCCAGTGCTTTAGTTGAGAATTTCATCTTGAGTGCTCCCCCATCATACGATGTTTATTTGTTATGCTAAAAATTGATGAACTCCCTATGCATTTAGCAATTGCCATGCCAAATATGAGAAAACACCTCTTAGTCAACTGATGAATAAGACTTAATTTACTGATATTTAATGTTTTAAATTTTGATTTTCGATTTTCATTGTTTAATTGTTGAATAGCATCAATCTCTTTCAACACGAGGCTAAGTTGATTCATGGTGTCCTACTTTGGGTCTACTTTTCACTCAAAATAGTATGGAAAACCAATGCATAAATTTGCTATCACATAAATACATAACTGCGTAAAAAGATCGTTAACTTTATAAAAGCGTGGTTTGGATAATAATTAGAAACAATATGTACTGTTTTTGCTCATAAAAATAAAGCATCTTAAAAAATGCTTAAAAAAAGTGCATACCGTTTAAATATGCACTTTATAAAAAATTTGGTTAGAAAGCTTAGTTTAATTAAAAGCTATAATTTAAGCCCAATACAGCATTGTCATCAAAATCCTGACCTAAACGATCTTCTCCACCGATCACATAATCAAATGATGCTGTCACACCTGTATCCGCAATCGCTTTACTCACACCAATACGCGCTTCATTAAAGGCAAAGTCCTGTGTGGTTTGAATCAGACTATCATCACGGCTACTGTTATAAGCAGAACCACCAATAGATGCATTCAAGATAAAATCTTGAGGCAATGCATGACTATAACTTGCGCTTAAATACACATCCCCAGCATTACCAAAAGAAGCATCTGCCAATAACACCGAGGCATCAAGACTCACATCTTTATATGCAAGTTCTGCCAATACATCAAATGCTGTGGTACGCCGATGTTCATTCCCTTCACCGTAAATAGAGCCACCATTTTGATACACATAAGCTGTTGTTTGAACTTTATAGCTCCAGTCTGGATTGATTTGTTGAGCATAAGCTAGATAGAAATCATGTTCAAAACCATGATCACGACGCTCATCTGTCGCATCATAGTCCAAAGTCGATCCCCAATAACCGATACTCACACCACTTTTATGTACATATTCCAAACCACCCTGTACGGCAATATCATCATTCTCGACACCACCACGGTAGACATATTTTGAAACGAGCCCAATATTTCCTGATACAAGACCATTTGCAACGGAAATGTTTGATTCTTCAGCACATACCGCAGCTGAAGCTATACATAAAGGCACAGCCCAAAACAGTGGAGAAATAATTGAGTTCATGATGTCGAAATAGCAGGAGAATAAGAAAGCGCAATTTTACCGATTTTTTGAATGTTGGGTAAAAAATAAATCATTTAATTCACAATTTCTGAGATATATTTGATATTGCTCATTTTTATATAACCCAGTGGCTTATTAAGCATTTTTTCTGATAAACAAACAATTAAATATTCAAGAATATTTATGACAAAACTGAAATATTTTTAACCAAAATGATGCCCTTTTTATCGAATAAATATACAATTCATACACAAATTGCGCTGAATTTATCAGGCAATGCCAAAATCTCTCGCTTACGAGGCAAAAAATGCTTAAAGCAACAAAATTAACATTAGCAGTACTTATCAATGCTGCAATTATTTCACCTACATTTGCTAGCGAACAAAGTGAAGCAAAAGGTTTTGTAGAAGATGCTGAGGGATCAGTTTTATTCCGTAACGGTTACGTCAATCGCGATAAGAAACATGGAAATACCAATGACACCAGTTCATGGGCACAATCTGCAATTGTGAACATAGACTCTGGTTTCACCCAAGGTGTTGTTGGTTTTGGTGTAGGTGTTGTAGGTGACGGTTCTTTCAAAATTGGAAAGAATAATCACGCAGGTAACAACATGATTCCACTACATAATGGTGGTGCCAAAGATGCAAATGGTTATGTTGATGCTTATGACCATTGGGCTCGTGGTGGTGCGAACGTAAAGGCTCGTTTCTCTAATACTACTGTACGTTATGGCACACAAGTTTTAGATCTACCTGTACTTGCAAGTAATACTGGTCGTATGGTTCCTGAATATTTCGAAGGGACTTTAATTACTAGCCATGAAATTAAAGATCTTGAATTGGTTGCAGGTAAATTTACCAAAGACCAAATGTCTGATCAAATTTCTACAGATGCTGATGCAAATGGCAATGGACTTGATCGTGCAATCGTTTGGGGGGCTAAATACAAATTTGATGACCAACTTAGCGCATCATATTATGGTTTAGATTCTAAAAATGCGTTAGAACGTCATTATATCAACGCCAACTATAAACTCCCGCTTGCAAACAAAAGTTCTTTAACTTTTGATTTCAGTGGTTATCACACTGAATGGGATAAAGATGCTGCAACTTACTCATCTTCTATCGGAAATTCAGATGTCGAAGGTCGTAAAAATAACATCTGGGCACTATCAGGAACTTATAACCAAGGCCCTCATTCTGTGATGTTGGCTTACCAACAAAACACTGGTAATACAGGTTATGACTACGGTCAAAATGCTGATGGTTTCCAAAGTATTTACCTTCCAAACTCTTATATGTCTGATTTTATTGGAAACCGTGAAAAATCGGCTCAACTCCAATACAATCTTGATGCAAGTGCCTATGGCGTACCAGGCCTGAATTGGACAAGTGCTTATGTCTATGGTTGGAATATCCATACAGGCGCTGAAACCAATGCAAAAGAACGTGAATTCTTTAACCAAGTGAAATACACCATGCAAAGTGGTTTTGCCAAAGATGCGAGTTTACGCGTTCGTTATTCACACTACCGTGCTAGCGATGCATACCAATCGAATGCCTACATTGGTGACACCAACGAATGGCGTTTATTCCTTGATATTCCTGTGAAATTCTTCTAATTCACAACTGAATATTCAGCATAAAAAAAACCTGCATCAACTGATGCAGGTTTTTTTATTGAGTTAAGGTTCAAAACCCTCACTCAAATTCTGATCTGGAATTATTTATTTGCCGCTTTATAAGCTTCGATTGAGTCAAGAACTTCTTGTTTTGCAACTTCAGAACCTTCCCAACCGCTGAGTTTAACCCATTTGCCAGCTTCAAGATCTTTATAGTGAGCAAAGAAGTGTTCAACTTGTTTGATCAATAATTCTGGAAGATCTGTATATTCTTGAACATCTTTATAAATCGGTGTTAATTTATCATGTGGAACTGCGATCAATTTCGCATCTACACCACCGTCATCTTCCATGTTCAATTTACCCACTGGACGGCAACGAATCACTGAACCTGGCTCAACTGGGTGTGGCGTTACAACCAATACGTCCAAAGGATCACCATCTAAAGATAATGTATTTGGTACATAGCCATAGTTTGCAGGGTAGAACATTGCTGTACCCATAAAACGGTCTACAAATAACGCATCAGAATCTTTATCAATTTCGTATTTAATCGGAGCTGCATTTGCAGGAATTTCGATAATTACATAGATGTCATTTGGGGCATCTTTACCAGCAGGGATATTGCTATAGCTCATAGGATACTCTTTCAAGTGAGGTCTTATTTAAAATCGTGCCGATTATAACGCTAAATGAAGTCAACTGATAATGAATTGCGTTAATCTGCAGCAGACTTACATCATCCGAACAATCATTAACAATAAAATAATCGGGCATGCCATCGACAAAGTCCAAATAATTGAACGTAATGTCGCCAAATTGGCTAGATAACAAATCCCGTAAATAATCCGTAAAATAATATATGCCATACCCAACATCATGATGAGATAGTGTGAGACCACCATATATTCTGCCATGAGAATTGCAGCAATAAATAAAGGAAGACTTTCAAAACTATTCTGTTGTACTGCATTGGCACGTGCTGCCAAGCCTGTGGTTTTGGCTAAAAACTCACGCGGATTTTGATTATCTGCAATTTTAAAGCCACCAGACAGTTTGGCAATTGCCATAAAAACATAAGGAAGTAAGCAGGCAATTAAAATTAAATATATGATGCCATCTATCCCAGACATGATTTTTTTCTCATGAAGTATCAATGCGGTTATCATAGCATGGCATGAACAAAATAATTTTTTGTTCCAGACAGAGATTTGCAAAATTGTGTAGTGAGGACAATATCGTGCAACAAGATCAAAAAGAGTTGTTTGAGGTTTTAGAAAAACAACGTCAACAACAGGCTGAGATTGACCGTATATTGAAGATTGTATTGCCGATTTTGGCTTTTCTACTGTGTGTGATTTGTGCCAATTACAACTGGCAATCGACCGTGGGTACGCTCATCGTTTTAGTTGTGGCTTTTCTTGCTGTTGGCATTAAACGTATGAATTTATATTTATGGCTAGCAATCATTGCGATTTATTGTCTAGTTGATATCTATTTGAGTTATGGAACCATTCAGCCATCTGCACTTGGACGTCAAATGGGTACTATGCTGACCTTTACCGGTATTGTTGGTATCAGTCGTCCATATATTGATGGTTGGTTTATCCGCTCTAAGAACAATCAAATTCTTTAATCATCATACTAAATTCAAATTTAATGTTCATTGCGTATTGATCGTTAATACATTTGAACCACACAAAATAAAGCACCCATTGTGGGTGCTTTATTTTTATTTATAAATTACTTACGTAAATCTTTACGTAGGATTTTACCCACGTTTGATTTCGGTAATTCATCCATAAACTCAACATAACGAGGACGTTTATAGCCTGTTAAGTTTTCTTTCGCGTACTCAAGCACTTCTTCTGTTGTTAAAGATGGATCTTTTTTCACCACGAATAACTTAGGTACCTCACCCGACTTCTCATCAGGTACACCAATCGCAGCAACTTCAAGCACTTTAGGATGTTTCGCAATCACTTCTTCAATTTCAGAAGGATAAACGTTGAAACCAGACACCAAAATCATGTCTTTTTTACGATCTACGATTTTGAAATAACCGCGTGTGTCCATTACACCAATGTCACCGGTACGGAAATAACCATCCGCAGTCATCACTTTGGCAGTTTCATCAGGACGGTTCCAATAGCCTTTCATCACTTGAGGACCACGGATCGAAATTTCACCCTGCTCACCTTGAGCCAAGTGATTACCGTCATCATCCAAAATCGCCACATCTGTTAATGGAAGTGGAACACCGATCGTGCCACTGAACTCAGTTGTTGCAGGTGGGTTTGCTGTTGCCACTGGTGAAGTTTCAGAAAGACCATAGCCTTCGATAATGATCGTTCCTGTAACCTTTTTCCACTCTTCCGCAGTTGATGGCAATACAGCCATACCACCACCCATTGCCATTTTCAATTTACTGAAATCTAGCTGACGGAATTCTTCGTTATGTACTAAAGCATTGAATAACGTATTTACCGCAGGGAAGAAACCTGGTTGATACTTGCGTAATTCCTTAATCACGGCAGGTAAATCACGTGGGTTCGGAATCAAGATATTCGCTTGACCTTTGTACATGCCGTACATAGCACAAACCATGAATGCAAAAATATGATATAGCGGTAAAGCACAGAAGATACGGTCATCTTTCGCACCATCTCCCGCACCAAATTTACTTTGGAAAATACCATCACATTGCAACAAGTTCGCCACTAAATTACGGTGCGTCAGTTCAGCGCCTTTCGATACACCTGTAGTACCACCGGTATATTGCAATACAGCAGTATCACTCAACGTCATACTTGGGCGTTTATAATTACTTGGGCTTACTTTCGCTAAAGCAGTATTAAATTTGACGTGACCTGGAATATTCCAATCTGGAATTTGTTTGCGTACTTTACGCAACACAAAGTTAACCAGTGTCCCTTTTAACGTACCGAGCATATCCCCAACTGAAGCAACAACGACATGCTTCACAGGTGTTTTACCTAAAATTGCTTGGTAAACAGTCGCAAAGTTTTCAACAATCACTAATGCTTCTGCACCTGAGTCATTGAGCTGATGTTCTAATTCACGTGCGGTATATAGTGGATTGACATTCACCAATACCAAACCAGCACGGAACACTGCCAAAGCAACCACAGGGTATTGAAGAACGTTCGGCATCATCACAGCAACACGTGAACCTTTAGCCAAACCTAAACTTTGCAAATATGTTGCAAATTTACGGCTTGCAAGTTCAAGCTCACTGAATGACATCACTTTATCCATGAAGATAAAGGCATCTCGTGAACCAAATTTTTGGAAATTACGCTCAAAAATATCAATAAGAGAGGTATTTTCCTGTGGCAATTCTACTGTCTCTGGAATCCCAGTCTTTTGGTATTCAGCGAACCAAATCTTTTCCATAATGCCTTAATCTCCAATCAGTAATCCTTAGTTTTAAACTGTTTTTCTCTATATCGAACATAATTTTTTAGCTTGTTTGTGTTCAATATTGCATCCATCATTCCGAATACATTGCATATATAACGTATTTTGATCAATGGATGCTAGTTTTATCTTTGAATCAACAGTTTATTTGCTTTTTGATAGCCACGTGGTAAGAGTTGACCTTTCGATGCACGCTTACCGATATATTTCTGTAAATCATCACCTTTTAGTTTTAATTGTTGCTGCCCTGCAAGCACTTGAATTATTTCATCTAAATTCAAAGTTAGCATAAACTGAATCTGTTCATCAGCCTCAAGTTGTATCAACTTATTACCTTTCCCTTTATTGAGTGTTGGCAATTCTGACAAATCAATTAAAAGTAACCGGCCCCCTGAACTGAGTATAGCCAAATGCGTATGATTTTCAATCACTTCAATTGGCATCGCTTTAGCATCATCCGCGACAGTCAAGAATGTTTTACCTGCCTTCGCATTGGTATCTAGTTGTTTTGCTTGAGATTTAAAACCATAACCTTTGGTACTCACAGCAATGATTTCTTTTTCCTCATCTTCCACAAGGACTTGTATAAAACTCACACCATTGGCAGGAGCAAGTTTTGAACTCAACGGTTCACCTAAGCCACGTGCTGAAGGTAAGCTATTAATCGCCAAGGCATAACTTCGCCCAGTTTCATCCAAGATGTAGACTTTCTGATTGGATTTACCTTGTGCTGAACTGAGGTACTGATCACCTGCACGGAAATTTAAATTCTCGGCATCAATATCATGACCTTTGGCAGAGCGAATCCAACCTGCTTCAGATAAAACCACAGTGACCGATTCGGCAGGAACGAGATCTTGCTCACTGATTGCATGCGCTTCTTCACGTAAAACAATTGGGGATTTACGATCATCACCAAATTTTTTCGCATCATCTTTAAGCTCTTCAATAATTAAAGACTTTAAAGATTCAGGATTTGCCAATTGTTCACGAATCACCGCTGCTCTCGCTTCCAGTTCTTCTTGTTCACGGCGCATTTCCATTTCTTCAAGTTTTGCCAAATGACGTAACTTCAGTTCTAAAATGGCTTCTGCTTGAATTTCATCAATATTAAAACGCGACATCAACACAGGTTTAGGCTGATCTTCTTCACGGATGATGCGAATCACTTCATCAATGTTCAGATAGGCAATGACTAAACCACCAAGAATGTGCAGACGTTTTTCAATTTTATTTAAATGATATTGCAGGCGACGTGTGACAGTATGTTTACGAATCTCAATCCATTCTAATAATATTCTGCGAATTGATTTCACTTGTGGACGACCATCCGCACCAATCATGTTCATATTGACACGATAGCTAGACTCTAAATCAGTCGTTGCAAATAAATGACTCATCACAGCATCGGCATCGATACGATTTGAACGCAGTACAATGACTAAACGAGTCGGGTTTTGATGATCTGATTCATCACGTAAGTCGCTGACCAAAGGTAATTTCTTCGCTTGCATCTGATCTGCAATTTGCGAAATGACTTTTGAACCTGAAACTTGATACGGTAGTTCCGTGATCACGATTTCATTTTTTTCAATCGTATAAACTGCACGAGTACGATAGCTTCCACGACCCGAAATTTGAATTTTTAATAGTTCTTCTTTTGAAGTAATAATTTCAGCTTTGGTTGGTAGATCTGGTCCTGGAATGTATTCTGCAACCTTCTCATCACTCAGATCAGGTTTACGGATTAAAGCAATCGTACCTTTGACTACTTCACGTAAATTGTGTGGTGGAATATCCGTTGCCATCCCGACAGCGATACCTGTTGTACCATTGAGCAAAATATTAGGTACACGCGCAGGTAAGCTCACAGGTTCTTTCATCGTACCATCAAAGTTATCTTGCCAGTCGCAGGTACCTTGACCTAGTTCTGAAAGTAGTAAATCACTATATGCTGATAATTTTGCTTCGGTATAACGCATTGCCGCAAATGACTTAGGATCGTCAGGTGAACCCCAGTTACCTTGCCCCTCAATAAATGGGTAGCGATAACTGAAAGGTTGCGCCATCAACACCATTGCTTCATAACAGGCTAAGTCACCATGCGGATGATACTTACCCAATACATCACCGACAGTACGTGCAGATTTTTTCGGTTTGCCACTTGGTTTTAGACCCAACTCACTCATTGCATAGACGATACGGCGTTGTACGGGTTTTAGACCATCACTGATATGGGGCAATGCACGATCCGTGATCACGTACATGGCATAGTTGAGATAAGCTTGTTCGGTAAATTCTGCTACAGAACGATTCTCTGTTGCTTGATGCGCAAGGCTTGTCATAACAACCTTTAATCCTAAGTAAATGCGTTTTAAATATTTCTAAATCTAAGTTCTTATGCTAAGTCGCAGGATCAGCCTATACAAGTGTAAGTATGTGCTTCAACGACAATTTGCGTCTTTAGAAGTTTCTAATGTCGTAAAATTATCCATTTTTAAGGAAATGAGCAACTGATAATTTTAATTGGATGAAAATACAAAATGAAATCCAATAATTAGAAATTTATCAAAGACTGTAGCACTATTTTTTAAAATGTAAGAATTTACAGACTCACCAAACTCTCAACAAAGGGAGGAGACTCCTCCCTGATCGAGCTAAATTAGGTTTACTTATATTTTTTTAAAAATTTAATACGATCATTAGTCATATCAATTTCACATTGCATAGCATCAAAGTGGCTTTCACGTCCGTAATTAGCTTCATCCACTACGCATTTACTTTCTTTCTCTTTAATCCAGTTGCGCTGTAATCGCTGAAGCTCTTCCTTTCGGTTTTTTTTTAAGCCAGCCATCTTTTGTTTATAAGCTGTATTGAGCTTTTTGTCTGCAGTCTTATATTCGTCAATATAGCAACCTAAAATGTCATTATGCATTGTACTATTTGGGACACATTTAACTTGATAGTCGGCATCAGCAAATGTCAATGTGCTACCAAACAACATGATTAAAATGAATAAATAAGCTTTACTATTTATAACAGTCACACTTCAACCCCTTTTCAAATATATCAGCTTCGTCTCTGCGTCGTTTCCCTACACCACTGTTTCCATTGGGTCCTGTTTTATTCCAAAGCTTCGACATATCTCTAAAAATATCAGGGATTTTTTCAGGAGTGGTAGCTTCTAAAGCTTCTTTAATCTGACGCATGTGTTTTCGTGTTATTCCACCATTTTTTGGCTCTGTTAATCCTGGTCCACGATTGAATACAAGAGAAAGTAGGACACCTTGGCAGTGAGGGTGGAGTTTTAATGCACTTGGATAAATAGAGAGTGTTTGATTTGCATATCTTGTTTTAAGTACTGTAGCTAAATGCAGTCCTTTTTCCTTTGTGATTGTTATATCTAATAATTGAGGAACTAAAGCCCTTGCTGCTGCTCCTTTCTTTCCTTGGGCTTTTAGTAATCTTTCAATCTGAGCTTCAGTATAAAATGGTCCTAGATCAGCTTTAATTTGCGTTGCTGATTGTTGACCAAGATCATAACCTATAGCCAATGTTACACCGCTAAGGTCATCGCCTGGTTGATAAGGCTTTGGTTCAAATTTTTCATATTCCAGAATTTTTTTCCACATTTCCATTGAAATGATATATGGACCAGGTGTTGAATTAAAACTAACAGTTTCTACAACACACTCCGGCGCACAAGGATCCTTCTTTTTATCAGTATCATCTACCAGACTATTAGTTAAATTTTGTTGAGAAATGACAGGCTGAAGATTAGAGACTATAGAAAGTAAGTTAGAGCTACCATTATCGCCCACAGTTAAATATTGATCGCCAATACATTTACAACCACAAGACAAAGGAGAATTATGCTGTGCCGCTGGCTTACCCATCACAATCATATGATTATCACCAGAAACAATCGTAGAGACACACTAATGTTTTGGACAAGTTGCTTTGTCTCCAACACAAGCAATGGGTTTACCCTCAATCAAAAAAGATGATTGACCAGAAATAACTTTTCCCCCACCTGTTGTAGATGAACCTAAAGTAATATAAGGAGTTGCCATAGCTTTTTCCTTTCATTATATTTTGTTATAAAATATCAAAATAGATGCAATAATTTTTCTTCTATAGATAGATTAAAGAGTTTTGATTCTACTAACTAATTATTTTAGCATTGTATAATGTTTTTACTTTCCACCCTTCAACTTATTCTAATCTAGATAAAACTCATAATTACGAATTAATCTATTAACCTAACAACAAGTAAGCAAATAGAACTTTTCTAATTTGTAACTATCTGCCATAAAGTCGTTGACGAGAACCTGTAAAAATAAGGAAATTCTAAATAACAATTTCCCTCCTTTTTAGCTACAATCCCATCTCTTCCAAAGTCTTCCCTTTCGTCTCTTCGCCTAGAATTAAAATGACTAAAGCAACAGCGACAAGTACTGCGGTAAACATCATAAAGACTGAACTAAAACCATTACTTGCGACCATCATGTGGGTCACCACCAATGGTGCAACAATCCCGCCCATACGCCCAATCGCCGATGCCCAACCCGAACCAAAGGCACGAATATTGGTTGGATATTGTTCAGGTGTGTAAGTATATAACACACCCCAAGCACCCAAGTTAAAGAACGACATCAAACAACCCCACAACATGATCATACTGACTGAGGTGGCTTGCCCGAAGAAATAAGCTGATACCGCACACATGCCGATAAAGCCTGCCAAAGTCGCTTTACGTCCTAACTTCTCCACTAACCAAGCAGCTGCGACATAGCCTGGAAGCTGTGCCAAGATCATGCCGAGCACATATTCAAAGGACTGCACGATGCTATAACCTTGTTTAACCAATAAACTTGGTAGCCACGTGAAAATACCATAATAAGAAAAGACGATTCCAAACCAAATCAACCACAGCATCAAAGTACGTTTGGCAAAAGGATTTGACCACAGTTGTGAAAATGAAATGTTTTGTTTTTCCGCCACAGGTTTGACTTCAATGGTTTCAATCACTTCTACGCCACATTGACGTTCAAGCTTTTGTACCAATGCATGCGCTTCTTCAATACGTCCACGATTGATCAAATAAGGAACTGATTCAGGGACTTTTTTCAAAATCATAAATACATAGATCGCAGGCAAGCCCCCAATCAAAAATGCAATATGCCAACCATAATCAGGAATTACAAAATAGGAAATTAACGCAGCAACCAGCCAACCTAAGCCCCAAAAGCTTTCAAGCAATACAATAAAACGCCCACGTACTTGCGCAGGGATATATTCACTGACCAAAGTCACAGCAACAGGCAACTGACCACCTAAACCTAGCCCAACAATAAAATGAAACACCAATAGCCATGTTAAGTTTGGAGCAAAGGCACATAAAGCCGTCGCAATACTATAAGTGACTAAAGTAATCGCAAAGACGGTTCGACGACCAATTTTATCCGCTAGACCACCTGAAAATACCGCCCCGATTGCCATACCGACAAAGCCTATAGATACTACCCAGCCTTTTTCAGATGGCGTCATTTGCCATTCTTCTGCCATTTTGGTGAGGATAAAGGAAATCAGACCTGTATCCATGGCATCGAACATCCAACCGAGTCCGATTACCCATAGCAAGGTATAGTGAAATTTTCCAATCGGTAGGCGTTGTACGCGTGAAACTAAATCCATAATCGTGCTCTATGAATATGCTGTATCAGGTGAAAGGGAGATGCTGCCTTCACAACAGGATTTATAATTGTATTCATTATTATAAAGGTTCTGACTTTGATCTAAATCAGAACCAGATATCTATCATTTAAAAGCTAAACTTTTTATTCGGCTAAATCAAGATTCATCTTTTGATGATGCAGATTGTTCATCATCATCTTTATAGATAAATTTCGGCATTTCCAAACCAAAATAAATCGCAATACAGCGCAGTGAAAAACCAAAAACCAAAGTCGAAATCACCGTCACTTCTAAAGACAATCCGACATCCATGCAGAACCAATAGAAGATCACCGCAACAAATGAAATTGAGGCATAGAGTTCACGGCGGAATACCAAAGGCACATCATTACACAGAATATCACGCAGAATACCGCCTGAAACCCCTGTCAATACACCTGCAACCGCTGAAACAACAAAGCCATGTCCCATATCTAATGCGATCTGACAACCAATGATGGTAAATCCAATCAAGCCCAAAGCATCAAGCAACAGGAAGATAGAGTGTAAATGCTTCATCCATTTAGCAATCAGGATGGTGACAAATGCAGCCGCACAGGTGAGTACCAAATATTCAGGATGCTTGACCCAAGTCAGTGGATAATGCCCAAGCAATACATCCCGCACTGAGCCACCGCCAAGTGCTGTCACACAGGCAATCAAAACCACACCAAACCAGTCCATACTACGCCGACCCGCTGACAAAGCTCCTGTCATGGCTTCAGCCGTAATTGCAATAATATAGATGACTAATAACAACATTGCCCTTCTTCCGCTGAGGGTTATCGATGCGCGTATTCTAAGTCAAATTGCATGAAAAGTTACAGATATTGTGCGCAACATTGCTTAAATTTTTTACCTAAACCACAAATACACGGTTGTTTCATCGTGACCTGCTGATCTGTGGTTGGATCTAGGAAATACCACGTATTTTCAAATTTTACAAAATGCGAAACTTCATGGTGAATTTGTAGAGATTGATCTGCTCCATCCAAGGCTGAATAATGTGCTTTAAATTCAACTTGGGCATGGTTTTTATCGAGTTTTTCTTGGGCTTGTACGACTTCAAGCTTTAACCATTGATTGGCTTTACTCCAATCTGCAATGGCTTTGACATCCAAAGCGTGTTGCTGTCCAAGCGCTGTCGTTTTGACAATATAATCAATCTCTTGTTTGGCAAATGCACTATAACGTGAACGCATCAATTGTGCTGCTGTTTCAGCCTTTTTCTGACCTAAATGTAGAGCTTGGCAACATTCGCTATAAAGTTCAGAACCACATGGGCAAGCGAGATTAGACATGAAATTACTCAAATAAATTTGAATGTAGTTTAACAAAAACCATCACTCATAGTTGATCGAGATAATTTAAGAATGGTAAATCATAGTGGTTTTTACTCACTGTCGATTTATCGCTAAAAACTTTGCCATTCATAGAATTTTGATCAAAAATTAATTTTATTCTAGTTTTATTTTGCCCTAAGCGCATCGTATTTTGATATTTGATTCTAGCGTACTGATTCTTATATTTGGCATAGATAAAATAATCATGCGCTTTACTGATCCCTTTACCTTGATAATCTTGCATTTTTCCATCATTGAACAGCACAATAAACTGATGTATTTCATCAAAATTCTCAGCGTCTTCATAACCACATATATTTTTTCTATACGGGCTTATCAATACTTGAAGCTCCTTTTCATTAAATGCTTCATCCATAAATTGAAATTCAACATCTACATCATTTTGTTCGATAGGATGAAACAACGTTGCTGTTAGAACAACCACCCCGATCAAAAGCAATATAGCTAAGTAAATTTTTTTACTTCTTATTTGTTTTAACATTTTTATGACCCGTTCTTACAAATCGTTGTGCATCAATATAAATAGATCAGTAAATGTACATTGACACACTTTGAAATTTTCAATATAACTTGAATCAATAATAATTTTAGAAATATCAAAAAATGGAAAATAAAACCATTACATCTAAAAGCTTATGGATATTTGCATTCATTCTCAGTCTAGGCTTTGTGATCTCTGCTGCTGTGATCGGTTATGCCTTAAAGCAATCCAATCGTTCACAAAACTCGATCAGTGTAAAAGGTCTTTCCGAAAAACCAATCAAAGCGGATTCGGCACGTTGGGAAATTAATGTTCAAACACCTACGGCTTCAAATAGTATTCCTGAAGCTTATCAATTGCTTGATCAAAATCTTAAAACACTACAGGCTTTTTTTGTAGAGCAAGGCTTTAAAGCCACTGACTTACAACAAGGTAATAAAAGCTCTCAAGCCTATTATGAAGAAGTACAAGATGAGGAAGGTAAGACTCGGCGTGAGTTTCGTGGTTATATCGCGATGCAATCTATTGTAATCAGTAGTCGTGATATTCAAAAAATTGAAAAAGCAGCAAAAAATGCGTATTTGCTCGATGAAAAAGGTCTTTCGATTGAACAAAAACCTGAATATTTGGTCTCTAATTTAGAGGAAATTAAAATGTCTCTCATCGCCAATGCAACTCAAAATGCGCATAGCCGTGCCAATGAGTTTGCCAAAGTTGGTGGTGTTAAAGTCGGTACAATGCGTTCAGCAAGCCAAGGGGCTTTTTATATCTTACCTGAAAGTGGTTCGGATGATGACAGTGACTATGGCGGTGCGTATGACAAAGCGACTATTAATAAAATCGCCCGTGTGGTTGTGACGATTAATTATGCAATTGATTGATTATTAACTGATGTTACGCAAGAAGTATATTTTTAGGATATATCTACACTTTTAATGTATGAATAGCTGATTATCATCAAAAAATAATTACGGTTCATTTTATTATTTTCAATAAAAAAGCCAGTCTTTCGACCAGCTTTTTTACTATTTCTAATGCAGTTTAATCATCATCTTCCGACTGTTCCAATGCCTTAATATGCACCTTCTCAATCTTATGACCATCCATTGTCACCACTTCAAACTCATAACCATCTGCTTGAAGTTTAGAGCCATTTTCAGGTAAGCGACCTAAATGGAATAACAAGTAACCTGAAAGTGTTGAATACTCTTCAGAATCATTGACTAAATCACGACCTAAAAGCAATGAAACATGACGAATATCCGTTGAGCCTTCAAGCATCAATGAACCATCTTCAAGACTTTCAGCAGCAGCTTCGAGTTCATCTTCATCAGGGAACTCCCCTGCAATCGCTTCAAGCACATCAATCGGTGTTGCAATCCCTTCAATCGAACCATATTCATTCAGGACAATTGCCATTTGCAACGGTGCTTGGCGCAGCTGTTCCATCACCATCAACACCTGTGCATTTTCATGGACGATCACTGGCTCACGTAAATGCTTTTTAAAATCTAAGACACCTGTTTCAATATAATCATTCAACACTTTATGGGTTAAAACAATCCCTTCAATATTGTCCAATTCACCACGCGCCAGAATTAAACGTGAATGTGACATCTCCATTAAATTTTCTTTAATGGTTGCTTCATCTTCATCTAAGTCTAGCCATTCCAATTCAGGGCGTGGGGTCATCACAGATTTTACAGGGCGTTCAGATAAACCAAGAACACCTTGCACCATGACACTGTGATATGCGCCATTTTCATCGTCAAACATTTCATCTGCAAGCGCTTGCGTTGCGATCACATCATCCACTTTACCACTTTGATTATCTGCAGACTTACCACCGAGCATTTTCAAAACAGCCGAGGCAGTACGAAAGCGTAAGTCTGTAGTAGTCACCATTTTTTCTTGGTTCTTACGCATGGTTTGGTTCATAAACTCGATCAGCACCGAGAAACCAATTGCTGCATATAAATAGCCTTTTGGAATGTGATAACCAAAACCTTCCACGATGAGCGAGAAACCGATCATCATCAAGAAACCAAGACACAGAATCACCACAGTCGGATGTTTATTAACAAAATCCATCAAGGCTTTGGATGCCCACAGCATGATTCCGACGGCAATCACAACCGCAATCATCATGACTGAAAGGTGTTTCACCATTCCCACAGCAGTGATCACACTATCCAAAGAGAATACGGCATCTAAGACTACAATTTGGACGATCACCATCCAAAACGCAGCATGGACAGGATTTTCTTCTTTGACGGCTTGCGCACCTTCAAGGCGTTCGTGCAATTCCATTGTCCCTTTAAACAATAGGAATACACCACCAAACAACAGGATCAGATCTCGTCCTGAAAATGGATGATCCATAATATGGAACAGAGGTTCAGTGAGTGTGATGACCCACGCAATTGAGGCAAGTAACACCATCCGCATACATAGGGCGAGTAATAGCCCGATGATACGTGCTTTATCACGTTGTTCAGGTGGAAGTTTTTCTGCAAGAATTGCAATAAAAACAAGGTTATCTATACCTAAAACAATTTCCAGTACAACCAGTGTTGCAAGACCGACCCATGCAGAAGGATCAGACATCCATTCAAGAATCATTGATCTTGCTCCATTGAAGATGTGCAATTGCGAGTTTCAGCATATGTGAACTGTAAATTTCGAATTTGATTAGATAACTTTAGTTTATTTTGAAATATTTTTTTGTCTAAAGATTGTGCATTTTCGGAGCGACAACAACCACTACCCATGATGATTCATTTATTGAGAAACAAGCTTCAAGTATAGGTAATTTTGCTAAAAATTTCATCTCATTTATCATGTTTTATATGAACTTTATATGAAATAGCAATAGATTCATCGTGATACATATCATTGCCAAATCAATCACGATTCAACATGTTTTTGTCATATTTTTGACTTAGAGTAGTAGAAACACATAAGAACATGATAAGTTAAGGTGAAAAAATAAATGATGAATAGCGTACTCCCTGTAATGAAAAATGAAATGCTTGAATTAGATCAACCCACTCGTAAAGCAACGCAATGCCTCATCGCACTATATTGTGGCTCCCGCTTTGGCAATAAACCGATTTATAAAGACACAGCAATAGATTTGGCGAAAGGTATCGCAGAACATGGTTTTGGCATCGTCTATGGTGGTGCAAGCATTGGCTTAATGGGTCAAGTTGCTGACACAGTGACGGAACACGGCGGTGAAGTGGTCGGGGTAATTCCAGAATTTATGCTGGACTATGAAATCGCACATAAACAATTGACTGAACTACACATTGTACAAAGTATGCATGAGCGCAAAGCCATGATGGCAGAGCGTGCCAGTGCATTTGTCGCCTTACCTGGTGGATTTGGAACTTTTGAGGAAATCTTAGAAATCGCGACATGGGGACAATTGAATCAGCATCAAAAACCGATGATGCTTTACAATGTAAATGGTTTCTATGATCACTTAATTGCACAACTCGATCATGCAGTGGAAGAAGGTTTTTTACCGCCTCAGCATCGTGCAAAATTGATTGTTTGTAACAATGCCAATCAAATTTATAATGCGATTAAAAACTTAGAAGCCCCCAAGAAATTTATTGTATAATTTTTTAAAATAGCAGGTGAAAACTCATCTTTTACCTGCTCATCCATAGAATTAAAAATAACAATAACACTACTGCACTCATCAACCCCCAATACAGCAAAATAAATACTTTGGCTTTGCGCAAATGTAGATGATGATTAACCGTTTTATCCCAAATAATTTTATATTTTTTTTGACCTTGTTGTCCCCATACATACGCCCTATAGTCCCAATAACCTAAAACTACGTTTTTCTCACGCAAATATTTATACAGATGATAATCCACAAAACAAAAAATGATCATGTTGCTTAAAAAGCACAACAGCATCAGTAGTGGCAACATATCAATTAACAGTTCTTTCATTTCATTATTTTCTATATCTGTATTTTTAGAATATTTAGAAATTGCTCATTGCAATATTGACCATTAATTGTGAAACATCTGCCAACCATAAATCAAACCTGCTGCAGCCACGATCCAACATAGTGTTGCAACGCCAAGACAAGACCACATCGACAATTTTGTTGCGAGTAAATAGACCACAAGTAAATAAATAAAATAGGGAATCAGTGACCATAAGCCAAACAATGCTGTTTGCTTTAATGCGTCTCCACCCTTCTCTTGCGACACAATCACATGGGCAATCAAGGCAAAAGTTGGAAATAACGGGACTAAACCTGCAATATAAAATGCCTTACTTTTAGAAAGAATCGAAATCAACAAAACCACTGCTGCGCCGATGACACATTTCAAAAACAAAGACAGCATTTATACTTACTCAGCAATAAAACCAATGGGCTGAGTGTAGTGAATTTAAGGTATAAAAGCTAAAAAGTTTGAATGATAAGTTGCTATATTTTGCTTAATAAGCACGTTTGAATTTACGACGATTGATGAAAGCAAAAATTCCCATCACAACAGCACCCAAAACAAAAATAACCAATTTAACTTCTATTCTACTCAAGTGATATGCTGAACGTTCAGATTCAGACGTCAAAGGCACTGCCATTGGCGCTTTTACCGCTTCCCCTGTAGCAGTTGCAGAGTTCTCTAATGAAGTTGTATAGGATGAGGCTACATTTTTGAAATTTAATTCACTGAGCTGAGTAGGCTTAGCACCTTTACCCACCAAGACATACGCCGCAACAATATCAAAATCGACTGGATTTTCAATCTTGAACTGAACCTTGGTTGGCTCATAACTATTATATTCAGGAATCCAATCATTTACTTGGCTATAAATACGAACTGTATCTGTTTTTTCTAGTACAGGATCTTCGATTAACATCACTGACATTTCATCAATAATCGAAGTTAATTTTTTGAATTGATGAAAAGAATATTGTGAAGTTTGCTTCAAATTTTCAGCAATCAACTGTTGATGGATCGAATGTTCACTGGCATTGGTTTTATCCAATAAACCTTGATTATCAATAATAAAGTCAACTTTAGAAGTTAATCCTGGGTAATTTTGACGTCCAATCAAATAAACTGCTGTCCAGATCTGATCACTCGCGTGTACATTCTCCAAATTGACTTCATAAAACTGATTTGGTTTCACATTTAAGACTTGCTCAAAAAGGACAGGCGAAGCATTCTCTGCAAAAACATTGCCAGAAAATATAAAACAAATTATTGCAATCACTTTCTGCATATTCATTTCAACCCACCATAAATGCGACTTAAGTCACAAATATTATATATTAAGCATCCAAATTTGCGTATGCTACTTGTCTAACAATCAGATTTTTAAGATAAATGGAGAAATTTATAGCTACCAAATTCCCCCCTACTCTCTTCGATTTATACAAAATTCAAAATCCCTATTTTTAAGTATTTGACTGTTTTAAAAATGTCGAATCGTCAGTCTTCTTACACTCAATCCATACTAATCACGGCGAAATTTTCCCCAAAGAATGAAAATCATTACGACAGCAATTACAAGAAAAATTAAAAATCTAGCTTCCATTTTTGCCATCATCGAATCTGGACTGTTAGATGCATTGCGGAACTGTTGCTGTCTTTCCTCAGCACTCATATTGTTATTTTGTAGCATCAAATCCATGACTTGTTTCGGCTTATCACCCTCTCCCACAATCATATAGATCGCAAGTGGCTCAAAGCCTTGTTGTTCAGGAACAGCGATACTTAGTTTAAAATTTTCTACACCATACTCAGGAGCCCAGTCCATAACTTGTGCATAAGTACGGATGACATCTGCATCTTTTACAAACGGATCTTCAATTTCTTTACCTGTCTGCTCTTCGATTTCATCAGCAATATCATCAAATTCTTTCAGTGAAAACTTTTTGCGTAATGGCAAATCATCCGCAACCAAAATCGTTTGATTTATTTTTTCAGTTGGGCTGGCTTTATTGATCAAGCCCTCTGGTAAGATCACCAAATTCATCTGCGCTGTACGATTTGGAATCGTCTGCTTCCCGACCACATAAATTGCCGTCCATGCCTGCGTACTTGGAGAAACATCGGTAAATTTCATTTCCGCAGCATGTTCTTGATCTAGCTTTAAAAATTGTTCAAAAGTCACAATTTTAGTTTTGAGTGCAAACACATGTACGCTCAACGTTAACCCTAAAGCGAATGCGAATATCTGTTTCAGCATGGCAACCCTGATTTATAAAGTATTTTATTTTCAATAAATTATAAGCAAGACATTGATATATAAGAATTAGACCTTGAATATTGACTGAATATAATTATAAATATATGAATTAAATCATTTTATGTAAAATCTTAAGCAATTTCGCTTGCTTTAAATGGTCAGTGAAATGACATAATTTGTCGCTTAAAAACTATTTTTTACAGCTTGAACAAAATTAAATCGCTATCATATACAACCTTAATTTGCACAATTCCGAGAAAGTCTTTATGAGCCAAAGTCATATCCGTATTCGAGGCGCACGTACCCATAATTTGAAAAATGTGTCTCTCGATATTCCACGCGACAAGTTTGTGGTGATCACGGGACTTTCAGGCTCTGGAAAGTCATCTCTAGCATTTGATACCTTATATGCCGAAGGTCAGCGCCGTTATGTAGAATCCCTTTCCGCATACGCACGTCAATTCCTTTCACAAATGGAAAAGCCAGAAGTCGATTCGATTGAAGGTTTAAGCCCTGCGATTGCGATTGAGCAAAAATCAACAAGTCATAACCCACGTTCAACGGTGGGAACCATTACTGAAATTTATGACTATTTACGTCTGCTCTATGCACGAGTGGGTACGCCTTATTGTCCTGAACATGATTTACCGATGGTCGCACAAACGGTTTCGGAAATGGTTGATGCTGTCAAAGGTCTGGAAGAAGGTACAGCCCTGATGTTACTTGCGCCTGTGGTGCGTGAGCGTAAAGGTGAATACAGCAATCTGTTTGATCAATTACAAAGTCAAGGTTTCGTCCGTGCCCGTGTCGATGGTGAAGTGATTGACATTGACACACCACCTGAGTTGGATAAAAAGAAAAAACACACCATCGAAGTTGTAGTCGATCGTTTTAAAGTCCGTGATGATCTCGGTAACCGTATTGCGGAAAGTTTTGAAACTGCCTTACGTTTAGGTGGCGATATTGCGGTTTTATCATGGATGAATGCCGAACAGCCTGACCGTGTATTCTCAGCAAAACACTCGTGTCCTGAATGCGATCGTGCGGTTGCTGAACTTGAACCCCGCCTATTCTCATTCAACAATCCATTCGGTGCTTGCCCTGTTTGTGATGGTTTAGGAACACGTAGCCATTTCAGTGCTGAAAAATTAATTCCAAGTCCTGATGTTTCGATTAGTCAAGGCGCAATTCGTGGTTGGGACAGACAACGCCCATATTATTATTCGATGATTCAAAAGGTTGCCGATCATTTTGGCTTTTCTTTGGATACACCGTGGAATGAACTGGATGCCGACACCAAAAAGAAATTTTTATACGGTACAGGCAAAGAAAAAGTTGATCTGAGTTATGTCGATGAGCGTGGTCGTAAACACAGCCGTGTACAAGCCTTTGAAGGGATTTTGCCACATCTGGAACGTCGCTATCGTGAAACTGAAAGTAACTATGTCCGTGATGATTTGGCGCAGTATTTATCCAATGCTGCCTGTGATGCCTGCGGTGGTTCACGTCTGAATGAAATTTCACGTCATGTCCGTGTCAAAGACAAAACCATTGCCCAAATCACGAAGATGTCGATTGGCGATGCAGAACATTATTATCAGGATTTAAATCTTGAGGGTGCCAAAGGCGAAATTGCCGATAAAATTTTTAAAGAAATCCGTGAACGTTTGCACTTCCTTGTTTCTGTCGGTCTGAATTATTTAAGCCTTTCACGTTCTGCGGAAACCCTGTCTGGTGGTGAAGCTCAACGTATTCGTTTAGCCTCACAGATCGGTGCAGGCTTGATGGGCGTGATGTACGTCCTCGATGAACCGTCGATTGGTTTACATCAACGTGATAATGATCGCTTGCTTGAAACTTTGGTTCGTTTACGTGACCTCGGAAATACTGTTTTAGTCGTTGAGCATGATGAAGATGCGATTCGTGCTGCTGACCATATTATTGATATCGGTCCTGGTGCAGGTGTGCATGGCGGTCATGTCATTGCCGAAGGAACGTATGATGAAATCTTGGCAAATAAAGAGTCTTTAACAGGTCAATATCTGTCAGGAAAATTGAAAATCGAAGTGCCAAAACAGCGTACTCAACCGCCTAAGCCTGATGAAAAAATCAAGCTAATGGGCGCATGTGGTCATAACCTACAGAATGTCGATTTGACCATTCCGCTTGGCATTATGACCTGTGTAACAGGTGTTTCGGGTTCAGGTAAATCAACCTTAATTAACCGTACTTTGTTGCCGCTTGCAGCGACTCAGTTGAATGGTGCAACGACTTTAACAGCTGAAAAATTTGACTCAATTGACGGCTTACAGTTCCTCGATAAAGTTGTGGATATTGACCAAAGCCCGATTGGTCGTACGCCACGTTCTAATCCTGCAACCTATACAGGTTTATTTACACCGATTCGTGAATTATTTGCGCAAACCCCTGAAGCCAAAGCACGTGGTTATGCAGCGGGTCGTTTTTCGTTTAACGTGAAAGGTGGTCGCTGTGAAGCCTGTGAGGGTGACGGTATGATCAAAGTGGCTATGCATTTCTTACCTGATATGTATGTGCCATGCGATGCCTGTCATGGCGATCGTTATAACCGTGAAACTTTGGAAGTTGGCTATAAAGGTAAAAATATTTCAGATGTTTTAGGCATGACCGTTGAAGATGCCATGCATTTCTTTGATGCGATTCCTGTGATTCATCGTCGTCTGGAAACTTTAAATCAGGTCGGTCTGGGTTATATCCGTTTAGGTCAGTCTGCGACTACACTTTCAGGCGGTGAAGCGCAACGTGTCAAACTAGCACGTGAACTGGCGAAGCGTGATACAGGCAAGACTTTGTATGTGCTTGATGAACCAACCACAGGTTTGCACTTCCATGATATTGCGAAACTTTTAGATATTCTTCATGAACTGCGCAATAAGGGCAATACCATTGTGGTGATTGAGCATAATCTGGATGTGATTAAAACTGCCGATTGGGTAATTGATCTCGGTCCTGAAGGTGGTGCTGGTGGTGGCCAGATTATTGCTGAGGGGACACCTGAAGAAGTTGCGAAATCTAAAGTTTCGCATACAGCGAAATTCTTGAAGCCGATGCTATAATTTTAAAGAGACTAGGAAATGCTATATTTCCTAGTCTCTATTTGATTAAGCTTTGCCTAATTCTAATTTTTTCTTCCAATATTCGAAACGTAATCTCAGCTCTTGAGGCTCATTTTCATCAACTTTTTCCATCAAATCATTTAAAATAGTTACAAAGTCACCTTCTATGCTTTTTAGAGTCTGTTCAGGAATAAAGTTACTTTTATATAAAAATCTAACTGATTTTAAAACACGATTAAGATTATCAAATCTATACTTTTTAGGAAAAATTTCAGCTCTAGACTGGCCTAAAAACTCATTCCAATCATCTTTAGAAAAGCTTTCTAAAATTTTCGGATCCGATCCTGTTGAATCGAAACCACTATTAATAACTTTATATAAAACAATAGATTTTTCATCAATAATTGTATCCACCTTACACTCGTCTAAAATATCTATAAAAGTTTCAAAGTGTCCGCCATACTCCTCTTTTAATTGAGCTTTTGTTTTTCCACCTTCCAAATAAAGTCTTTTTATATATGGTTTAATCAATGAGAAAATTTCTTCTTTATTTTCATCACACAAAAATTCAATAGTTTTTTTGAGTTGATAACCTGAAAATAAATTTACATTATTTCTTATTAACTCCATTAAATTATCTAAATCATCCTTAGTAAAATTCTCTTCATAATATTTTTCAGTTAAAGACTCAAATTTTGCATTTTTATCTAAATTACTTTTATTCAACCACTCTTTTTTAGCAATGTCTGTAAGTATCACTGAGTCAAAAGATCCTACCTGTTGAAATATTTTCTCAAATTCTAGAAACAATGGATCAATTCTAACAATGTTATAAGAAATTTTTTTTAATTTCCTATAAATCTTAATTTTTTCTTCATCTAATTTTTCTTCACCATTTTTTATATCTATCCAATCAATTTTTTGACTTTGGCCAAATAATTCTAAAAAACATCCTACTAAAACTCGAACTAAAATAATTTCTTTAGTTGAATAAGCAACATTTTTGTCTAATGATTCTAGAAATTGTTTATACAGTTTTATTACTTTTTGAAAAAATCTAAAATTATGTATGTCCAATTCATTAGCAAATTTCACCATCAAATCCACTAATTGTTTATCTATATCATTTACATTTTCACGGATCAAAGGCTCAACGGATGTAATCTTTATGGTTTCATTAATCAATTTTTCTTTATATTCAGAATATTTATCCTTTTTACTTTCACCTTCTACTTTTTTCTCACCATCGCCCTTTTTCTCATGTGAAATTTTTGTCTCATCTAAAATCAAAATAATCTGACAATTCTTTTCAAGTTTAAGCTGATTTGCCAAACCCATAACATCTTTAATATCAAGTTTATTTGACATCCGTTCAAAATCATCAAAACAGATAATTGCATCTTTAACTTGAAAATATAAAAGTGATTCTAAAATTTTAGCCGAAGCGCTAATTCCATAATCACGATTTATGACTCTTACATCTCTCAAGCCTGAAATAGCTCGTTTTATGAAAGGTGGTATTTCTAACTTTTTAGTTGTTTCGTCATTAACACCATTACTACTCATTTTTAAAGCAATTGCTGTTTTTAAGTCCGCTAAACTTTCTATACCAAATAAAGAAACATAAGCATATTTTTTATCAAAAATATTTTTGTGTTTAAGCCTTACATTTAAAGGTAAATGTCTTCTTTTTTGCTCATCTGCAACCACTTTTTTCAGAAAATCATTCCAAAAATAAGTTTTACCAATGCCCCACGAACCTGTAATTGCTATCGCTGTGCCAACTTTTTCATTTTTTATATTATTTTCAAGTAATTCTTTTAACCTTTCTTGCTTCTCATTTAACATCATTACTGACTCGCCTAATTTTATAACTCAACTCTATATTAATGTATTTTAAATAAAAAAGACCTCTTTCAAGGTCTTAAAATCACTCTCTAATTAATAACTTTTTCAACATTTATTATATTGGGCTTTGGCTCAAACTCACACCACCACTTTATTCCGCCCTTGCGCTTTCGCTTTAAACAAAGACTCATCCGCTTGACTAAATAACGCTTCCCAATTCTCTGCCCCAGATGCAATCCCAATACTCACAGACACTTTCAGCTGTTCATCTGTTCCAGGTAAATCAAAACGTAACTGCGAAATATCTGCCAAAATACTTTCCGCAATTTGAATCAACCAATCTTGCTTCAAATTTTTCAAAACAATTAAAAACTCATCACCACCAAAACGCACAATCAACTCAGAACGCGCAATATTGGCTTGTAAACAAGATGCAATTTGAGCGATCACATGATCCCCCAGAATATGCCCATATTAATCATTCACTGACTTAAAATGATCAATATCCACCACAATCAAACTCAGCTGCTGGAATAACTGAGGCTCGGTCGCATACTCATTTAAAAAAGCATCCAAAGCGACACGATTCGACACCCCCGTTAAACTGTCTGTGTTCGCCATATTTTTCAATTTAAATTCAAATACATCTCGCTGTTGCAACATCTCTTTTAAAATATAAATCGCATCATTCAGCGTTTGCGCCTCTTTATACGTTAAATCAACGCCTCCGACATATTCACGCTGATGAGACTTTGATAATTCCACAATCATTTGCTGGGCTTGAATCAAAGGTTCAAACAATTTTTTACGTGTATAAAGCATTGTAAACATCGCAACAGCTAAAGAAATTAACGATGTGAAAAGTGTCAGCAAAAATTGTTGATGAGATGCGCTTGCTTTTTCTTGAGCATCGAGGCTTTGCATTTCAAGTAAATAGGTTTGTAGATCCACAACAGTTGTAAATTTTCCTACCATCGCATCAGTAAGCTGATTTGCAGTGATGCTATAAGGCTGATGAAGATCACTCTCTTGCAAAAGCTTCACGACTATAGATAAACCTTGATCAATAAAGCGATCTTTGACCTGTTGATGTAAATTTAAATAATCTTGTGTTTTTAATGATTCAGGTTGGATCGTATCCAGCAACTGCCATAAATATTTTACTTGTTCCTGTGTTTGCAAAGATCGAAGTTTATTCTTTTCTGGAAATGAGGCTGAAAAACTTAATGGCGCCATAATATTTGATGCAACACGACCTGCTTGATCACGCAAATCTGCAAGTATCAGCACCATAGACGCATAGTCCGTCACTTCCTTATTGCGCTTTTTTGAATCCATGACCAACTGTTGTAAGAGTGTTCTGCAACTGTCCCATGCACCAAACATTCCTAAAATGGCTTGGTCCATCTGCTGAACAGTCCGTTTTTCTTTAGGCAATGCTAAATACGCATCAACATGTTTACGGGCATTGCCTAAATCATATTTCAATTGCTGATCAACGCGCTTTGCTAACTCGGTAAAGCCTGCTCGATTTAATGTTTTGACGGTTATATCGATTTGCTGATCGACTTCGCTACGATATTTATTCAGTTCATTGATATTTTTTTGAGCTTCAAGGGTTGTACTCGACATTGCTTTATTTGTAGGTGCTCTTTCACGAGATATTTTGTTTGATGTTTCCGCAAATACTCTCAATGTCTGGATGTCTAAAACAGCTTGATGTGAAATTCGATATTGTTGGTAACTACTAATAATTTGAGGAATTGCAATTAACAGCACAGATAAGATAATGATCGACATTAAAAGCAATAAGCGAGTACTAATTTGTTCTGAGCGCAATTGCTGTCCCATTTGTTTTCACCATATCTGTTGTTATTGGTCTACTTTGAAAATACAACTATTCGATTTATTTAACATCAATCTCATTATAAATTAGCCATTAAAAATGATCTATGACTCAAATAATTTTATGAATACCACACAATACCTATTTTTACCTAAGTTTGAATACTGTATATATAGCGATATTTAACCACAATCTAAAAGCTTAATATTCAAAATAAAATTTGACTTAATTGACGATAATGAGAAGTTCTTTTTGCACCATCAATACATTCATTTAAAGGGTCAAACCAACGTTTAGTCCAAAGAATTAACCATTCGTTTAAAAAACCAACATTTAAAACCAAGTAAAATAATCAAGATTTTATAAAAAACAAATCTACATTCATTTACTTAAATAAAACCTCAATGCTAAATCGCTATTTCAGATCTGTAATATTCAAAATTAACATTTTACATAAAAGTAGAATGAACCTAAAATAAGAAACCAATAGGGATGAACATTATCACTATTTAAGAATTTAACGTTTTCTATGCCCAGTTATCCCCAATAAACTGGGCATTTTTTTGTCTATGATTTTGTAAATGATCTAACGCAAATAGAAAAATAAGCCTAATTTATCCAAAACATCTAAAGACAATTGTTTACGTTGAGCAGGATTATCATCTTTATTCATCTGCATATTTAAAGCAAAAGCTGTGACTTTACCATTCGGCTGTTCCACCCAACCGGTATACCAACCGACTTGAGGTTCAACATCCATTCCCCAACCACTTTTTGCATACAATTTTGCACCACCACGACTCTCCACATAGAGCATATCTTTCACTTGTTGTTGCACAGAAAGATCAAAAGGCAAAGTCTTCATTGCCAGTTGATAGGCAAATTTTGCTTCTTGCTCAGGCGTAATTTTTAATGGGCCAACCAACCAAAAATTATCAACTTGTTTTCCAATATTGGCATTTCCAAAACCAATACGTTTCACTTCTTTTTGCATAAGTTCAAGACCAATACGGCGCGCAAGTTCCTGATAAACAGGTACAGCCGATGCCTGCATCGCCTCTCCCAAAGTCATATCTTTTTCCCATGAAGGAAAAAGCCTTTTCTCCCCATGCCATTTAAAAACTTCAGTGGCTGTTGCTTTGTGATGTTGCAAACCGATTAAAGCATTTTGAATGTTGAGGCAGGAATATACTGCGTATTTGCCCGAGTTAAATCATTGCCGTAACGATTTATTTGATTACCGTCATAGGTGATGAATACCGCTTGAGCTTTCGCTTGTTCAAATAACAATGGAATTTCATTCACCCGATCTTCGACTCTATGCTGAGTTTGCACATCGTGCATGCAACCTGAAAGTGCAAAGCCCAACAAACAAACACCGAAATATATTTTAACTTTCATAAACTTAACCAACAATCAAAAAACCATCACCCTTATATATTTATAATCTACTTAACTCCACCAGCAATTTCTGTATGATTATTTAAAATATGATTGTAAGAAAATATTTACAGGTGCAATATATTGGTGCATAATGCACTCACTTAGGGCATATTATTAACATTCCTCAGCAGATTTTATTGATTTGCCCCAGATTTTGGCGAAAAATCCCAGTTTTCTTTGAAAATTGGGATTTTTTTTGGCAAAAATCATGCCAATATTTCATTCTATATATCAATAAAGCACCTTAATAGTGCATTTTAATAAATTATCGAATCATTCTCTGGAAAAAGTTGAGTACTTTATAAAGCTTGTAAGTTTTAAAGCAAAAAAAAAGCCCAACCTTGGGGAAAGCTGGGCATATAAACTTCAAAATTCATCATATAAATAAACTCTATTTCTTAATTATGTGAAATATATAAATTTTTGTAAAACAAATTAAATAAATAAAACGCTAAAATTTTATCGCTTTTCTAGATAATTGAGGTTTAATTAACAATATATATAAAAAGTGAAGATTAATTCACAAATTATTATTTTATAAATTTAACCACTCATGACATTAATTTGAAATTACATAAAAATAAATCATCGAAAATGACGATTAATAAGTGCAAAATCAATCATAAAAGCAATTAATAAGTGTAGTATTTTGTCATACTTTTCAAATGAATTAAAAGTTTTATATTAATTTATTTTATTGTTCTGATTACACTTTTTATACGGTTGACTTAAATTTTAACAAATGAGTAGTTTTTAAACAATTTACTTTTCATGTAATTGATTTGTAACGAATGGCCGCAAACATCATTGACTTAATATCTTGTTACAATACAATGCCATGTGTTTCACCAATTTCAACTATTGGAAAAGATTATGAAAAAACTCGGTTTAGCCACTGCTTTATTATTAGCCATGACCGGCGCTCAAGCATACCAATTCGAAGTACAAGGTCAATCAGAGTATATCGATACAACTGTAAATGACAAAGACTTCACTGGTGGCGTACAAGGTACTTACTACCTTAAAAATGTTGACTCTTCTAAAGGTCCTTTAGCTGAAGCAGCATTCTTAAACCAAGCTTCTAATGTATCTTTAGCTTATAACTTTAGCCAATTAGATGCAGGCGTTGATGTTCATAATTTTGGTGCTAAAGCAGAAGCTTATGTTCCAACTCCATACGTTCCAGCTTATGCTAGCGTTTCTTATAGCCACACTATCCTTGATGGTAAAGTTGGTAACTCAGATGACAAAGGCGACCGTTATTCTCTAGAAGTGGGTGCTCTTCCAACTCAAAACTTCTTGGTTGCTGTAGGCTATACAAGCGTTGCTGACCAAGTTGCTCTAGATGCTTTCAATGTAATGGGTAACGGTGCTGCTAAAGCGGTTGCTGAAGCTGCAACTATCGGTGAAGACCAAGACGCGATCACTGCACGTGCTAAATACGTTGGCGGTATCGACGGTACTAACATGTCTTTAGCGTTTGAATCAGGTATTGTTTATGGTGATGCTACTGCTTACCAACTTAAAACTGATTTGTATTTGAACCCACAATTAAGCGTTGGTGCTTCTTATGCAGAATCTAGCTTTGACGCTACTCCTGATTCAGCTTGGGGCGCAAACGTAAATTACTTTATCACTCCTGCTATTGCAGTAGGTGCAAGCTACGTAAATGCAAACTCAAAAGCTGCGAACGACACTCAAACTGTTGGCGTAAATGCTAAATTCCGTTTCTAAGATCTAATCTTTAGAAATTGAATCAAAAAAGGACTCTAATTTAGAGTCCTTTTTTTGTATAACGAATTAAACTTAATTACGAATCACATTTAAAAAATGTAAATGACGTTCATATTGATCAATGATGTCTTGTAATAGATCTTCTTGCGTCCAATCCATTACATCATAGCCCTGCCCGCCTTCATGTAAAAACACTTCAGCCTGATAAAACTCATCAATTTCATCATGTTGCTCATCCAACATAAAACTTGCTGCTTCAGTTTGATGGGTTTGTACTTTATAGACAAAGTTGAGTTCACTTTGGTGATCGACACTCAAAGCTAAACCATCATCGACCTCACGGATATTCACCTCTAAATGACGGCGCTTAAATTCACGTTGAATACTTTCAAAAGCCTGTCGTACTTGATGTTGAATATAATCATTCACTTCATCGCGTGTATGCGGATAGTGCATGATCAAGCCTAAACGCTGTTGCCAACTGCGAGGATTTTGTACCGCACGTGGGGTAATTCGAGCAACTTGCAAAGCATTCATTTTCGTGACATCTAAACGCAATGCTTTGAGTAATCCCCAACACAGCAACAACATAATAAATGTAAAAGGTAAAGCACTCATCATGGTTGCCGATTGTAGTGCGCCCAATCCACCAACAAGCAAAAGAATGATCGACAAAACTGCCATTAATGCCGTCCAAAAGAGGCGCTGCCAAATTGGCGAGTTTTCTGATTTCGCTGTGAGATAATCCGTCACTAACGCACCAGAGTCAGCAGAAGTCACAAAGAATAGCACCACCAAAATCGTGGCAATAAAACTTGAAATACCAGCAAAAGGTAAATGACTTAAAAACTCAAACAGCGCTACAGATGAATCATTTTGAACTGCGGTGATTAAACTGGTGTGTCCTTGTTCTAAAATGCTGAACAGTGCAGCATTGCCCATGAAACCCATCCAAATCAGGGTAAAGCCTGTTGGAATTAGCAACACACCCACAATGAACTCACGAATAGTCCGTCCTCGTGACACTCGTGCAATAAACATTCCAACAAATGGTGACCAAGAAATCCACCATGCCCAATACATAATCGTCCAACCACCAATCCAACCATTCGGTTGATACGCATAGAGATTAAAGGTCATGGAGAATAAATTGGACATATACTGTCCAGCATTTTGAATCGTGGTTTGTAAAATATAAATACTTGAACTGGCTAAAAATACAAAGACCAATAAAGACAATGCCAACACTAAATTCAGTTCAGATAAACGCTTAATTCCTTTATCTAAGCCCAAACCCACAGATAAAGATGCCAAAGCACTGACAAAAATGATCAGCATGATTTGCGTGCTGATCTGGTTTTCCCAACCAAATAAATAACTCAAACCTGAGTTAATCTGTGTGACGCCAAAACCCAATGTCGTTGCAACACCAAAAACTGTTCCAAGTGTTGCAAAGGTATCGACCGCATCACCCATTGGTCCATAGATTTTTTTACCAATAATCGGATATAAACCTGAACGAACTTTTAAAGGTAAATTATAGCGGAATGCAAAATAAGCCAATGTTAAACCAACTAAGGCATAGATTGCCCAAGCATGTAATCCCCAATGGAAAAAGGTGATTCGCATGGCTTGTTGTGCGGCTTGTACCGTTTGTGCATCACCTGTAGGTGGACTGACATAATGCATGACGGGTTCAGCCACACCAAAAAACATCAATCCAATCCCCATCCCTGCGGTAAATAGCATAGCGAACCAAGAGCCACTGCTATATTCGGGTTGGCTATGATCAGGGCCAAGTTTTATTTTCCCCATGTCTGATAATGCAATAAACACAAGAACTAAAAGAAAAATTGCAACCGCAAGTACATAGAACCAACTAAATGAATCGGTAATCCACTGATTCATTTGTTTGGTCATGAGATCAAAAGCATTCGGTGTCAAAATCACGAATGCTAAAAAAATAACGATAATTCCAACCGTACTGAAAAACACATTTGGATTGACATTATCAAACCAAGATGACTTTTTGGAAGGCATATCTTCCTCACATTTTTTTAATTAACGGGCAGACCCTATGGGTCAAGAAAGGCATTCACAAGAAGTGAAAAAGAGCAGACTCAGCTTAAGAAAAGTCCAGATTTGATTATAATTCAAGCAAAAAATCGATACAGTTTACTTACTGTAAAAAATATTCAATTGAAATTATTCATTTTTATGCGCGATATAGTGTAAAGAAATCAAACGCGAAACAATCAATGCCAAGTACATCACGCCACCAAACATTTGTAGCATCGCAACAACCCGTGCAGGTGGTGCAAGCGGAATTACATCAGACAACCCTGTAGCAGACTGCAAGCTAAAACTTAAGAAGAGCAAATCCAACCATGTTTGGTACTCTCCTACATGATTTGGATTTTGAAAACTATTCGGTACAAGTAACTGACAAATACTATAAAGAAAAGCAAATCCCCATGCGATGAGCGTAAATACTGCCCCTGCCGCAAACAGTTCATCTTTGGTGAGATAGCGGTCTTCAAACATATAACGCACTAAACCATAAGCAGCGCAGAAATAAGCCATGGCTTCAAAGAAATGCGCTGTGATTTGCATCGGAATGGAACGTTGCCCAATGAGCATCAAAATCGAAAATATAAATGCACCACTAACAAAAATCATGCCCAAGATGGTAAATGTAGGTGTTTGTCGAATTACTTTGGCAATAATCAAAAGTGCTAAAACACCCACTGCCCACGTGAGAATTTGATAGCTTCGACTTTGACTGGTATAGAGATAAAGGAATAAGCTACTTAACTGAACCAATAGCAGCCAAGCAGAGGGCAATAGTTTAAAGTCTTTCCAAAAATCAACAATTGGACGCATATTTTAGATTCTGTTTGTTTTTATCAACTTCAAAGTTAGCACATTCATGCATGTCGATACATTTTTTCTACGATGAATACATTTTAAAAACCATAAAAAAACACCTCCAAGGAGGTGTTCTTTATAGGATCAGATCATTTGAATTAGTGATCTGAAGCACCTGAGATGCCAATACCTGTTTGTGAACGAACATACTGTGCATCAAATGCTTTGCGTTCTGCTTCTGCGCGAGCTGATTTATCAGTCACAGAGAATAACCAACAGCAGATGAATGCTAACGGCATTGCAAAGATTGCAGGACCATTGAATGAGTTGATTGGTGTATCAGAGATTTTTAATGTATCTACCCAAACTGCTTTAGATAAGATAATTAACGTTACTGCTGTTACTAGACCAACAACACCACCGATCACCGCACCACGAGTTGTTAAACCTTTCCAGAACATTGAAAGTACAAGTACTGGGAAGTTTGCACACGCTGCTACAGAGAATGCTAAACCAACCATGAATGCTACGTTTTGTTTTTCGAACAAAATACCCAAGATCATCGCGAAGATAGCAAGACCTAAAGTCGCAATCTTAGACATACGTAATTCAGATTCAGGCGTCGTTTGACCTTTCTTCAATACGTTTGCATACAAGTCATGAGAGATTGCTGAAGCACCAGACAATGTCAAACCAGCAACAACCGCAAGGATCGTAGCGAATGCAACTGCTGAAATGAAGCCCATGAACAAGTCGCCACCAACAGCATCAGACAAGTGAACCGCAGCCATGTTGTTACCACCAACAAGTTCTAACTTGCCAGTAACTGCCATTTTTGCAACGTCGATGAATTGTGGGTTGTTTGATACGAAAAGGATCGCACCGAAACCAATGATGAATGTTAATAGGTAGAAGTAACCAATGAAACCTGTTGCAACTACAACTGATTTACGTGCTTCTTTCGCATCTTTAACTGTGAAGAAACGCATAAGGATGTGTGGTAAACCTGCTGTACCGAACATCAATGCTAAACCAAGAGATAAAGCATCTAATGGGTTTTTAGCAAGGCTGCCAGGACCCATGATCTTAGATGCATCTTCAAGGCTCACATCATGTACTTTTGCAAATACATCGATTGATTGCTTGAACATTTCAGAGAAGCTATAACCTACTGAATGCATCACCATGAACGCCATGAATGTTGCACCTGAAAGTAACATCACCGCTTTAATGATCTGTACCCAAGTTGTTGCCAACATACCACCGAACATTACATAAGCCATCATGAGAAGACCCACGATCACAACTGCGATGTTGTAGTTCAAACCGAATAATAGTTTGATTAACTGACCCGCACCTACCATCTGTGCGATTAAGTAGAATGCAACTACAACCAATGAGCTGATCGCTGCAAGCGTACGTACTGGTTTTTCTTCTAAGCGAAATGAAACCACGTCAGACAGGTTGTATTTACCTAAGTTACGCAGACGTTCAGCCACCAAGAACAATACGATCGGCCAACCCACCATGAAGCCTAGTGAATAAAGCAAGCCATCAAAGCCTGAGCTAAACACCATTGCGGAAATACCCAAGAACGATGCTGCTGACATATAGTCACCCGCAATCGCCAAACCATTTTGGAAACCTGAGATACCACCACCAGCAGTATAGAAGTCAGCAGTATTTGTCGTTTGTTTAGCAGCCCATTTGGTAATGAACAATGTTAAACCTACGAAAATCGCAAACATGATAATTGCGTGCCAGTTTGTTGCCTGTTGTTGAGCTTCACCTAGGTCAGGACCAGCTTGTGCAACAGTTGAAAGCAGTGCAGTAGATGCAAGAGCTGCTTTAGTTTTTAAAGAGTTCCATTTCATCATTAGTGCAGTCCTTTTTCATGAGCAATTTCTTCTACTTCTTTCATTGCTTCTTCAGTCAATTGATCCAAAGAATTGTTGGCGATATATGAATACACGCCACATAAAAGAAAAGATAAAACAATAATGCTCAGACCTAAAGGAATTCCCCAAGTGGTGACACCACCTTCCGATACTTTAGATAATAAAAACTCTTTGTTGTAGCCAACTAAAAGCATAAATCCAACATAAACAAACAACATAATTGCCGTAAGTGTCCAGCTCAATTTACTTTTCTTAGCAACCATTTCTTTGAATTTTGGATTTTGTAGAATCGCGTCTACTTGTCTCTCATCCATAACCATGCTCCTTGTTAAGCGACCAGTATCCTGGTTGCTTCTTTTTAATCATTTTTTTACATGGTCAAAATTAACAAGATTGTGGGGTTCTCGTAACTTAGACTTTGGTCGTTAAATTTTGATCGAAATGAACGAGTCAGTTCATAGATAGAGTATTATAGAACGAGATTTTTACATCGTAGTCCTTATGAGCAGTTGGTTAATTATAGGGGTTCTCGCCCTTTACATCCTCATTCTCTTCGTTTGCGCCTTCTTTGGAGAGAAGCATGCGAGTCGATTAAGCACGCGCGGCAGGATGTTACTCTTTAGTCTAACATTGGGGGTTTATTGCTCATCTTGGACATTTTATGGTGCAACGGGTGCAGCGGTTCGTGAAGGGATTATTTTCTTACCCATCTATTTAGGGCCACTATTATTTGTTTGGCTTGGTTACGATATTTGGCGTCGTTTAGGACGAGTTCGTCAGCATCATGCCATCTCTTCTATCGCTGACTTTGTCGCTGCACGTTATGGTAAAAGCGGGACACTGGCATCTTTAGTGACCATTCTTGCTGTAGTTGCAATTATTCCTTATCTCGCGCTACAACTGCGTGCCATTGCACTCAGTGCTTCCGTCATGTTGGATCACAACACGCAAGTGCTTTCTACGACAACGAATGGGGTTCTCGGATTAACTGCAGTTTTAGCAATTTTGGCCATGATGTTTGGGACACGACAAATTGCCAATACAGAACAACATGGCGGTTTAATGTTAGCTGTAGCATTTGAATCTTTTGTGAAACTCTTTGCCCTACTCTGTGTTGCATTCTTTTTTATATTTGAAGCCCCTGAAAACATCGTCCAGATTTCGCATGATGTGCAAAAGACTTTCCATGAAGTGCAATTGTTTGGTGTCCCTGAAACCTTTTGGGTTCAAACGCTTTTAGCAGCATTGGCAATTATCTGTTTACCTCGCCAATTCCACGTAGCAGTCGTTGAATTACGCGATGAAAAGCACATTCGTGGCGCACGTCGTTGGTTCGCAGCTTATTTAATTTTAACCATCATTGCGATTATTCCAATTGCCAGCTGGGCGCTACACGCTGCACCAAAATATTTGACTATTCCCGATGTTGCAGTGCTATCTTTACCAATCAGTTATAACCAAGACTGGTTGTCTTTACTGGCTTTTCTAGGTGGTTTTTCAGCATCTACAGGAATGCTCTTGGTTTCATCTGTAGCATTATCAATCATGCTCAGTAACGATTTAATCATGCCTGCTTTGTGGAGATTTGGCATTCTGTCACGCCATGATAAACGCCTCCCGCAAGTACTCAAATTCACCCGTCGTGTATGTATTTTAGCGGTGATGTTGTTAGGCTTTTTATTCTTCCATTTTTTTAATGATATTGACCAGTTATCAACTTTTGGCTTATTGGCATTTAGTGCTGTTGCACAATTCTCTCCTGCATTGATTGGCGGATTATATTGGCGTGGTGGTAGTCGCCAAGGTGTTTACGCAGGCTTGGTGGTCGGCTTTATTCTATGGTCTTATACCTTACTCTTACCGACGATTTTGCGTAGTTTACCGACTGAATATGGGGACTTCGCTCATCAGTTTTTAATGTTTGGGCCTTTAGGGATTACATGGTTAAGACCTGAAGCCTTATTTGGTTTTGAGTCTTTTGCACCATTGACCCACGGTGTGATTTGGGCATTGGGCTTAAATATTATGCTTTACATTTGGGTATCTAGAATTTATCGCCCAAGTATTGCAGAACAAATTCAGGCAGAGAGCTTTTTCTATTATGAAACCAAACCTCTTCCTGCACAAAGTACCTCAACAGACATCAATTATTTACACCATGATGTTGCCAAACTTAAAGTTGGCGACCTGATTGCATTGGCGAAGCGTATTACCGGTGAAGGACCAACCACCCATGCATTCCGCCAATTTTGTATCATGAACAATGTGGTCATGAATGAAAATAGCAGTGCAAACGGGATGTGGTGGCGTTTTACTGAGCAGTATTTGGCAGGTACGATTGGTGCAGCATCAGCCCGTACCCTGCTGACTACAGCCATGGTGAATAATGGTTTAGCACTGGGGCAAGTGGCGAATATTCTTGACCAAGCCTCACAATGGCAACGCTTTAACCAAAACCTGATCATGACCATGATTGACCACATGACCCAAGGCGTCAGCGTAGTCGATGAGAATATGTGCTTGGTCGCATGGAATAATCAATACCTTAAACTTTTTGATTATCCAAAAGATTTAGTTTATGTCGGTTGTCCAATTGCAGATTTGATTCGCTATAACGCTGAACGTGGTGAATGTGGTCCAGGTTCAGTCGAAGAACACGTTCGCAAACGGATTCACTGGATGAAAGTCGGTAGTGCGCACGAATTTGAGCGGATTCGTAAAGATGGTCGTGTTATTCAAATGCGTGGCAATCCGATTGAAGGCGGTGGTTTTGTTACGACCTTTGCGGATATTACAGCGTTCCGTGAAAATGAAGCGGTACTTGAAGCACGTGTTTCTGATCGAACTCAACAGCTTGCAGATGCATTGTCAGAGCAACAATTGGCTCGTGAGCAAGCAGATAAAGCCAATATGTCAAAAAGTCGCTTTATCGCAGCAGCCAGCCACGATCTTTTACAACCTATGCATGCAGCACGCTTGTTCAGCACCGCGTTAGAGCAAAGTATTCAGTCTGATGAAGACCGTAAAACCTTACAACAACTGGATCGAGCATTGCATGGCGCAGAAAGCATGCTTTCTGCCCTCTTGGATATCGCACGTTTAGAAGGTGGTTCAATCCAACCAAAGCGTCAAGCTTATCCATTACATGACTTACTCAACGATTTAGAATTACAATTTAAATCCATTGCAGCACAACGTGACATTCAATTTAGTGTCCATGATGCAAAATTCTGGATTGATACCGATCCACAATGGATTCGTCGTATTATTCAAAACTTTGTTAGTAATGCCCTACGCTATACTGCACGTGGTCGTGTTGTTGTCGGCGTACTCCGTGCTTCTAACCGCCCGAATCATATTCGTATCGGCGTTTGGGATACAGGTCCAGGTATCGCAGAAGAACAACGTATTAAACTATTCCAAGAGTTTGAACGTTGTGGACATACCTCACCTTGGGGTGAGCAAGGTTTAGGCTTAGGTTTAGCCATCGTACAACGCATGACCAGCCTACTTGATTACCCTGTGCATGTTTACTCTACACAAGGCAAAGGCTCATGCTTTATGATCGATGTACCAATTGTTGATGCACCGAAAGTCGTAGCCACGCCTGTACAAGCAGTTCCGCTCAAATCAAAAGCCTATAAAATCTTATGCTTAGATAATGATGAAACCATTTTGGAAGGTATGTCGACATTGCTGACCAAGTGGGGTTATCAAGTCTTTAAAGCCACAGAACCTGAACAAGCTTTAGAGCTGATTCAGAAAGAAAATATCCAAGTCTGGCTCGTTGATCAACACTTGAATCATGGCAAAATCGGCTTAGATTTCATCATTGAACATCGTCAGGAAAATGTACCTTCCGCATTGATCACGGCAGACTCAGATCCTGAACTGCCACAACGTGTCAAAGATTTGAATATTGTGTTGTTAAAGAAACCATTGAAGCCAGCTTCATTACGCTCATGGTTATCTGGTCTAAAAATTTCTCAGTAAATTTTAACTAGGCAGCTGTATCAATTTCATATTTTGATACATTTATAACCTCTATCCAGATGATGGATAGAGGTTTTTGTTTCACTATTTTTAAGTGAAATAGCAATTTATTTTAAACTTTATGCAAAAGCATTCAAAAACAGGAAGAAAATAATCAGAATCATTGACCAAAAATTTCAAAGCTTTATTTTCTATGGCAATTTCAACCAAAATAGTAAATATACACTTGTATAATTAGTTACAATTAAATATGCTACTGATTTTTATAAACAAAAATATTATCTTACCCCCGGATACAACTTTAGTCTTATTCCTATTGCAACCCATATAAATCGAAAATTATCACAACACAAAAGCACGCGCTTGTTCAGGGAAGCAACATTTGCGTATTAAATGAATTTAAATAGGATTTTTGCCATGAATATTTCAGAAGTTTCAAATGGGCATCAAGCTCAACAATTCCACCGTCAATATGGTGCAAATGCAATCTTGCCTGAAATCGATTGGCAAGATATTTTTAAACACAGCAAACTGCAAAACACACAAATCCAAGCCTTAAACACACTTTATCAAGCTGCTGTTCCATTGGCTTTACAAGTTTTTGAAGACTTGAAGTTTGATGTTTTTGCACCTGTTGCATTCCACCCACAAGGTTTGGGCTTATTTGAAAAATTAGCGCAACAAGAAGAAAAACTGGTTCAACGCTTAGAAGATGAATGCGAATGTTTGAATGATGAAATTCGTCATCAAGTATGGAGTATGTTACTGCGTGGTGGTGCAGTACTCGTATTCAAAGCTTGGCTGGGTAAAGTTAAACTGGGAAATAATAGCTTAGATATGACTCAATTTGATGAGCTTTCTGATTTACTATTTATTAAAACATCACCTACAACTTTAGCACACCGTCTAAATGTAAATTCACAAGCTGATTATGATCACGTCTTTTTAATGTATGGTAATGATGTGTTCTTAGATCGCTTTAACAGCCTTGAAACTGCTGCATTATTTGTTGATCTCGGTGTATATGATGCCGCATTCTTAAGCTTACGTGACGACCGCGTTGCTGAATATTTAAAATCTAAAGGCTATGTCAGCCAAGATCAAATCGAAGACTTAAAATGTGCTTTAAACCCATTGGGTTGCCCAGATCAAGTATCGAAACAAGATTGTTTAGCTTAAACGAAAAATAGATCTAAAGAAGCCAGTCATATGACTGGCTTCTTATCAATAATATCATTCAGAGTATATACATACTAAAATAATGCCTTCGGCAATTTAATCTGAATAATTTCATTATCATCTGCTTTCTTCGCATTTCGCCCAGATGAGCCTGGGAAGTTATTATCATTCAATACCGTTAAGGTATTTTGATTCTCAATAATCACATCTTCAATGGTAAAAAATGGGAATGCGAAGTTTGTACCTGTCCCAATGTCACCATCGCGAGCAGTACCATATAAATTATTTGGGTTCGCGATCTTCATTAAATCAACCAATTCGGCACGTTGAACAGCTTTACCCGATTCACCCAATTTAATTTGAATTAACTTTTTATAACCTTCTAATTTATTTTCAGAATCATCACGCTCAATGATCACACCTGATTCATGATCAAATAATTGAAAATCACCAATCGAGGTCGCTTTTTCATTTAAATCAAACAAATAATATTTGCCTGTATACGCTTTTTTCTTCACATCAAACTGTGAAATTAATAACTGACGCTGTACTGAACCTTTCAAAGGTTTTTCTAAAAGTGGATATAAATACTGACCATCTTTTGACAAAGCCATCCCCTCAAACCCACCACTTTGTAGCGTTAAAGGTTCTACATAATTCACATTGGCTTTATTCAATTGATTTTGCGGTGAACGCAATTCCGTACCGACTTTAAACGGATTTGGAAGCGAAATAGGTGCGTCAATTAATACACCATCTTTATCAAAATGAAGTAAATAAGGACCAAATTCATCTCCAATCCAATACGTTCCATCTGCAGTTCGTTGAATCGACTCAGGATCAAAATCTGCACCTGTTAGTAAACGATCTGAAGTATTTTTATTAGTAATATCAAAGGGAACTAACTTATTTGGATCGCGTAACTGAATAAAACTCATTACCTGAACTTTTGCTGAACCAGTTGATTTGGTACGAAAATCAGGTTTGATTTGATAGATGCGTAATAAAAAATCTGCTGAATTATCTTGCGCACCAAAACCATTGTCCGCCATCACCATATACGTTCCGTCACCATTTTTCAAAGCGCCTGAAAAACCTTGTACAGGCTGCCCCTTAAATGGAGGGAAAATACCATTTGCCCCTTTCACTGCTGCACCTGAATTCGGTCCTGCGGCATAAGTTTCAACATCAAGCTTGGCAAATGACACCAACGTAGGCACTGAAACCGATGATTCAAATGAGAAGTCATCTTCATCATTACAAGCGGTTAAACCTAAAGCGCTACAGCAGAATAAAGCCAATAAAATTTTCTTGTTCATGGTCTTATACATTTGATAAAAATTTACGCAAATTTAACAAGTTTTGATGACGCTTTTACTGCACTAAAATGAAGACTTCATGGCGGAAAAATGACAATGTAACGCAATACGCTGTGATCTGAATGAAAATAGCACTCATCGAATCAGTATTACTCAAGTTTAGTTGGTTGATATTCACCCGCAATCGCTGCTTTTAAATACTTTTGAAAGGTTGGACACTGCATATGATTTTCTGCGGGACAAACGGCAGCATGTCTCAGTCCTTCACTGATGAAATGTAAACGTCGAGTCATCTGTTCGAGTTGCTCGGCTTTCTGATTTAACATTTCTCGATCTAATTCAGGCTGACCATCTTGACTAAACATCTGCGCAATTTCAGTTAAGGAAAAACCTGCCGCTCGTCCCAAAGCAATCAGTGCCAATTGATCTAAAACTTGCTTGCCATATTGTCGGCGTAATCCATGACGACCAATAGATTTAATTAAGCCCTTTTCTTCATAAAAGCGTAAGGTCGATGTCGCCACATTTGCCCGTTTAGCCACTTCTCCAATATCCATAAATACCTCTTGACTTCAAGTTGACTTTAATTTGCACACTATCTTTATCGCGTTTTATACAGAAAAGATCAAGGTGAAAAATGAAAACTGCGGAATTGCTGTTTCAAATCCTGTGCATGGGTATCGGTGCAACACTGATCATGGATATATGGCTTTTTATCTTAAAAAAATTCAATCTTCCCACACTCAATTTTGCTCTGCTGGGTCGTTGGGTCGGTTGGATATTTAAAGGTCAATTCACCCATACATCAATTGCCCAAAGTCCTAGCATTCGACATGAATATGCATTGGGTTGGCTAGCGCATTACAGCGTCGGTATCCTCTTCGCATTTGGCTTTATTTTAATTGTAAGTAAGGAATGGTTATTACAGCCTCAATTCTATTCTGCCTTTTGTTTTGGTCTTATCACGGTTCTGATGCCTTTTCTGATCATGCAACCTGCCATGGGCTCAGGAATTGCTTCTACTAAAACAGCACAGCCTTTGCACAACATTCTACGAAGTCTGATCAACCACAGTGTCTTTGGTTGCGGTTTATATCTCAGCGCCCAATTACTTGCACTATTTCTATAAGGAGTCAAACCATGAAATCTATTGCCATTATTTATCATAGCCGCCAAGGTCATACCCAATTTATTGCCCAACAAATTCAACTTGGCGCAGCACAAGTCGAACAGATTAAAGCTGATTTATTCACCGCTGAACAATTGATGTCTCAACCTGAATTACTCTGTCAATATAATGGACTAATTTGGGGTACTCCAACCTATCTCGGTGGAGTTTCTGGCACTTTTAAACAACTCATGGATGCCACAGGTCCATTATGGAAGAAGCAGGCTTTTAAAGGAAAATTAGCCGCAGGATTTACTGTTTCCTCATTACCCGCTGGGGATAAGCAATCGACCCTGATTTCGCTTTTCACCTTTTCGATGCAACACGGGATGGTATGGGTCGGCAACCCTATTTTACCTGAGCAACATCAAGGTGTTCCGTATACGCAAGCAGCCAATCGTCTCGGGTCATGGTCTGGTCTTATGGCACAAGCCGAACATGCCAGTGCGGCAGATGCTTTTGATATTGGCGATATTAAAACCGCTCAGTTATTTGGACAAAACTTTGCATTTCGCTTAAATGCATATCAAGGAACATGATCGAATAAAAGGAGCTAGTCTTTAATTTCCACATGTTTTTAATCTCGGGCATTACTACATTAAAAACATTAGGTGTTATCAATAGTTTCTTTTCTATGTGAATGTCAGCATGGATTAGGAATATCTCTTATGAAGAAGATCCTGTCAGGATGATGGGTTTTCTTTATTTATCTTACAAATTCTGAAAATATCTATACGTTGCCATCATTCTTATCTTTTTTGCAGCATTTATCGCTGGAGAATGAATAACCCTCATATCCATTAAATACACATCCCCTTGTACGCCAGTTAATTCAATGATCTCTAATTTTTTATTCTGAAAATCAAAAGGCTGATTTAATATTTTCGTACTCAATAAATGATTCAGCTGACTTGAAGAAGATCGTTCAGTTAAATGATGTGAACCTTTCAAAACTAGAGTTCCACCACCATGAGGTTGAATATCATCAATGATTAAAAAAAATTGCAGTGACTCAAAAGCTGTTGAATGTGAATCGACATGCCATTTTAAATCATTCAGTGTCCATTTTTCCTGTTGAGGTAATGTCAGTAGAAGTTGCTGTTTCTGATCAGAGTAAAACTTTTTAGCAAAAATTTTGAATACAACTTCACCCCAAATATCTGAATATTTTTCTAAAGTTTTTGGCTGTTTAACTGTTCTGGACAACATGACAATCTGTTGAAAATGACTCAATTTTTTCAATTCTTTAGAGATTATTTTATTATTTTCATAAATTTTTAAACGTTTCAGTTCTTCAACCAAACTCTCTTTGATTAAATTTACTTCTTTTTTATCAATAAACTGAGATAGCTTAACAATTCCATCAACACTTAAGTCAGTTTTAATTTGTTTTAACTTTATTTGATCCAAATCGGCTCCATTATGATTCATTTTAAAAATTTCCAATCCCTAAGATTCAATCAGCTCTACTTAGGCAATAGCCTTAATAAACCAGCATTTTTTCCATCTTCCAACACCCAAATCGAGCCATTATATGCAGTATGAATATCGCGAATCCGCTGCTGCATATCCAAACGTTGTACCTCACGAACAGGTTTTGATTCAGTATCGACAACAATAATTGCTTCAGAAGATAAACCTCCAATTAAAGCCTTATGATTCCATTTCGGGAATAATTCATCCTGATAAAACACTAAACTTGATGGAGAAATAACGGGTGTCCAACTGATTTCAGGTGCTTTAAACTCAGGATGCGTAACATGGTCTGGAATATCTCGTCCTGAATAGTGATCACCATTGGAAACAACTGGATAGCCGTAGTTCTCACCCTTCTTGATAAGGTTTAATTCATCTCCACCTCGTGGACCCATTTCAACCACCCACAATTGATCCTTGGCATCAAAAGCCATACCTAATGGGTTTCTATGACCCAATGACCAGACTTGTTTCGCAATCTCACCGTGTTGAGTGAATGGATAATCGGCAACAACAGTCCCATCATCATTCAACTTGATCACTTTACCTAAGTTTGAACTCATATCCTGAGCAGGGTCAAATTTCTGCCGTTCACCAGAACTGATCCAAAGTTTGCCATCTTTGCCAAAAATCATTCGATGTGCATAATGCCCCTGTCCTGAAACTTTTGGCACTTGCTCCCAGATTCTTTTCATATTACGAAGTTGTAGATTTTTATCTTTTAAATTTAATTCAGCACGTATCACAACCGCGCCATAACCCTCTTTGCTTTTTTCTGCATAACTTAAATAAATTTGATGATTCTTTGCAAATTCAGGATGTAAGACAATATCACCCAATCCCCCCTGCCCGCCATAAGCAACTTCTGGAACACCTAAAATTTCAATGCTTTTCAATGTTGATGGATCAAAGAGTTTTAATTTACCTTTCTTTTCTGTAATCAATAAGTGACCTTCAACCAACTCGGTCATTGCCCATGGTTCATCAAATGTCGCTACTTTTTCAACACTATATTTCTGATTTATCAATGAATGAGTTGAAATATTTTGATCACTTTGGGCATTACAAGCACTTAACAAAATACAGCTCAGCAATAGTGGTAAGTTTCTTAAGTACTGTCGAGAAGCATCCATTTCTTATTCCTCAATACGCTGATGTCTTATTGATTGTAATGCAAAGACCATATTGAACGATTCTTATATTGTTAATGGTGCTTTTTCTGACAGAATTACTGTAAGCATTTTCCTACAAATGCTGCCGAATTTTGCGGATATACAGCCTGATCTAATCATCCTATTATTTAGTCATAGGGAACAGGAAGTTTCCAAAATAAAAACAATAGTTTATAAAAATAGTATAAATAGATGGATCTATAGATAAGTAGTAGACAGGCTGTTCACTACAATAATGAATACAAGAAAGCCTCGACAGGATGTCGAGGCTTTCTTAATTATATATTTCAGCGCCTTGAATGATGGCAATGTAAA
>NZ_SGSW01000028.1:0-56437 GCF_004209125.1 Acinetobacter sp. WCHAc060033
CAAGTCACTGTTTTATCAGAAGTTTTAATCTTCATCACCGCCGATGGATGTGCATTCTACAGCATTTCAGAACCAACACAACCCCCTTTTTCATTTTTTTATAAAAAAGTGTTTCATCTGTTTATTTTTCACCCATAAATCATATTTATTCACATTTTTTGATCAAATTTGTTCTAATACAAATCGAATAACTCTTGTTAGAATGTCATTAGCCGTCTTTAATTTGATTATCGACTCATTTTATTTTCAAAATACTTCAAGGAATCGTATGCGTCCTTATCATACACTTTGGGCTTGTTTACTCAGCATTGGCTTAACGAGCCATGTATTTGCTCAAGAAGAGTCATCTACTCAAGAAAATGCAAACAATGCTTTGTCTACAGCGTCTGTTTCTGATGATAAGCCTGCTATAGATGACACAACAACTACAGCAACGTCAAAACATCCGAGATTGACAGCGTTAAAAGAACTTAAGCATGTTACTAAAAATGATCTCAAGGTAAATGCAAATGCGGCTCAACCTGATGCTGTAAAAGACCCATTACAACCCTTAAACCGTGAAGTTTATGCATTTAACGATATGTTAGATCGTAATATTTTCAGACCTATTGCGGTTCAATATAAAGAGAAGACTCCAGAAGATGTTCGCTCTTCTTATAGTTTATTCCGTAAAAATCTAAGCGAACCATGGAATGCAGTAAACCAACTCGCTCAAGGTCGATTTAGTCGTGCAGCAAAATCTTTAGGTCGATTTACAATTAATACTGTTACTTCTTTAGGTATGGCTGATCCAGCGACACGTCTAGGTTTAGCGACTGAAGAAGAAAGCTTAGGTATGACTTTAGGTTATTATGGTGTTCCAAGCGGCCCTTATTTGATGCTTCCTATTTTAGGACCAAGTACCATTCGTCACGTCGGTGACTATGTTGCTGAAGGTTATGCAAATCCAATTACTTATCCAATGGATGACAATGGTCAAACAGGTTTAATCTGGGGAAATCGTGTTTTAGGCGGTATCAATACACGTGCTAAACTTCTCGATGTTGAAAGCGTATTACAAGGTGATCGCTATGCAGCAATTCGTGACATCTATTTACAACGTTTGGCTTTCCAAATTGCTGAGAAGAAAGGTAAAGGTGAGGAAGCTGTTGCCTTTGTAGATGACGAAGACGAAAGTGATGATGTTACGAGCCCAGATGATAGTACTGACTCTAACACTCAGCAATAAGCTTAATATTTTGTTAAACTTCATTGCTAGCCATTCTTATCGTTTTGCTAGCAATGTCGTGTCATCTATAGTAAATCTATTAAATCACGCTGTTTATCCCCATTAAAGGTCATTCATTTCATTCATGTATTTCATTCAGCCAAATCGCCAAATTTCAAATCTTGAACAAGTGTTAAATACACTTCCGAGTTTGCAAATGATTACGATTGAAGATATTCATCTTTATGACCCGACCCGAATTGCGATCGCCGATGTGCATGACTTTTTACAACATCAATGGGCACTACCCACTATTGTTATTGCGCAAGAAAATGAAGGTGCTGAATTGTCTCAAGCATGGGAATTGGGTGCTTTAGCGGGTTGGATTTGGACAAAACTACCCATCAATCTTGAGGGTTCACTGTTAAAAATTGATGCGCAATATAAGCGTAATCAGGACAGTCGTGATCTTCCCTCTGCTGCTGAATTACAAAAGAAACTATTACCCAACCCAATTGAGCTACAAAATTATAAGGTTGAGACGTTATTTCAACCTTCTGCATATTTGTCTGGTGATTGGTACGATTATTGGAAAATCAGCGATAAAGAAATCATGTTCTATCTCGCTGATGTATCTGGTCATGGGGTAACAAGCTCATTACTGACCTCTTGGATGGCGGCATTTCATGGTCGCTCTAAAACACCGAGAGAATTAATCAAAAAACTCAATGGGATGCTCGTTCAAGAAAATATTGAAAAGCACATCACTATGGTTGCAGGTATTCTAAACTTAGAAACCCATGCTTTAAAATGGTCAAGTGCAGGACATTATCCTCCACCGATTATTTTGGAACCGAATCAAGCTCCTCGCGTTTTAAATACCAGTAGTTTTCCTTTAGGGCTGACAGAAGACCTAGAAGTTGAAGAATTCCAATGCACATTAACCAAACATGCTCGGTTTATTATTTGTTCAGATGGTGCGCTTGAACCTTATAAAGGTGGTTTGAACGAACAGTTCGCGCAATTGGTCTATGATTTGCAAAATCAATCATTCCGCGCGCCAGATCACGTCGCAGATGATATTGCCATCCTCAGTCTCCGAAGAATGAATTAACTTTACAATCAATCACATATAATAAATTAGACTAATAAGCTATACGCAAATGCTTGAGTATAGAGTTGCGCTATGTGATAATTTTCCTATCCTTCTCTGCAAATGGCATTTATATGTCAACAGGTCATGTTGAATATGCAAGCTTGGATGGAACGCATATCTTCAAACTCATTGGTGAAGTGCGAGCCCAATCTTGTATAAGCTTAGACAAACTTTTGGCGAGGATTGAACAGCAAAAAAACGTCACTGGCGCAATTGTTGATTTAACCCAAACCACATTTATAGACAGTACAGTTCTTGGAATACTTGCCAAGCTTGGCTTAAAGCTAAAACAAGTACACCACATCCAAGCCGTGATGCTGTCCACAAATCCAGATATTACCACTCTAGCCAATAGCATGGGCTTGGGGCAGGTTTTTGTTATTTTAAATTATTGTGGCGACCCTCAGGTCTGCACCAAAGCTTTGATTGACGACAATGTGAATCATAGCACCATGTTGTGTACCGTTCTCGATGCACACAAAACGCTGATGAAGCTCAATGAAAACAACCAAAATATGTTTGAGCCATTGGTTAAACAACTTGAGAAACAGCAAGATACGATGGACTGTGTATCTTCAGATCAGCAAAACGCTTAATCTTTCCAAGTTTGTCATCATTTAAAGGGATTGCACATGACTTTACTTTCTGTTGTTCAAATGAATTCTCAAAATGACATTGAAGCAAACTTCAGTGTGATTGAGTCGTTGATACAACAAAGTAAAGCGGATGGCGCATCGTTGATTGTTTTCCCTGAAAATTTCGTCTGTTTCGCGGCAGGTAAACAGCGTGAAACGGCTGCTCGTTTTGAAGAAATTCAACAGCGTCTGGAAAATTTAGCCCATCAATATCAAATTTGGATTGTTGCAGGGACTTTGCCTTGCCCTTTCCGTCCTGATGGTTCGATCATTGAAGATGGTCGTGTGCGTACTGTGAGCTTATGTATCAGCCCTGAGCGTACCGAAGCACGTTATGACAAAATTCATTTGTTTGATGTGCAAGTCGGTGATGCTGTGGGTGGTTATCAAGAATCTAAGTTTTTTGAGCCTGGTACAGACGTGGTTGTTGCGAAAACACCGTTTGGCAATATCGGTTTGATGGTCTGTTATGACTTACGTTTTCCTGAACTGGCTTTAACGCTACGTGCTCAAGGTGCAAATATCTTGACTGCGCCTGCTGCTTTTACTTATACCACGGGTGAAATGCATTGGCAGTTGCTTCTTCAAGCACGTGCGATGGACAGTCAATGTCAAGTTTTGGGCGCTGCTCAACAAGGTTGGCATGGTGAAAAGCGTCAGACTTGGGGACATGCAGGTGCGAGCAATAGTCGTGGGCAAATTTTACAAATTACAGATCAAGAAGGCGCGCAACTTTTAACAGTGCCATTTGATTTAGCAGAACAAGAAGCAATTCGTGCGTCTATGCCTTTGATGCAGCATCGTAAGCTGGTTAATTTTTAAATTTTTAGTTTAATTCTCAATATTACTTCTAAGAAATTACATCTATTGAATGGCATAAATATTTCGTTTCTAATAGCTTAATTTTTCAATATAAATCAAACAAAATAATGCGCAAAATTCTACTCTTAACTGCCCTATTCACAGCATTCATTCATAGTCCTGTTTTGGCAAAAGATAATCCGCAATATACTAAAGCCAAGCAAAACTTTGAAAAAGAATGTGTTCGTGGACTCGCAACACCTGTTTTACTGAAAAATAAAGTGCAAAAACACAGTTTTCAAATTCAATATACAACAGATGATTTTCCGTTAATCTACGGTTTAGAAACAGCGCAATTAGAAAATGGTCAATCCATTCGGCTTGAAAATGTCGGATGTGAATCTTATGGTTTCGACATTCAGTTGATTTTAAATGCACAAAACATTGAAAAAGATCATAAACTTTGTCAAAGCTGTTTAATTCAAGAGTTAAAGCGAATTGCTGTATATTTTCAAACTGATGATCGTGGTTTTTATCTTTATGGAATTAAAGCCTTAGAGCAACAATTTACAAAATACAAAACGTTTAAAATCAATGCAGAATACCAACTCAAAGGTTCTGAAGAAATGCCTCAAACTTTTACTTTTGGCAAAATTGCGAAACAAAAAAATGGGCAATATCTGGTGAGTTTTTTAAATAGCGTAGGTCCGCTTTAAGGCGCAACAATATCTCGCCTAAATTTACAAAAACACTGCTTATTCTTTCGGCATTTTCAGACAGGATGGTTATTCCTATTAAAAATTTTCAAGCCATAACAGGGAAATAATCATGTCTTTAGAAAAAGTCGTTTATACAGCACATGCCAAAGCAACAGGTGGTCGTGATGGTCGTGCAACCTCTTCGGATAATATTTTAGATGTGAAATTAGCTGTACCTAAGGAAATGGGCGGTGCAGGTGGTGGAACAAATCCTGAACAGCTTTTTGCTGCGGGTTATTCTGCATGTTTCTTGGGTGCGATGAAGTTTGTTGCCAATCGTGATCAGTTAAAGATTACACCTGATGTGTATATTGAAGGTGAAGTCGGTATTGGTCCAATTCCAACTGGTTTTGGGATTGAAGTGAAGTTAAATATTCATTTGGAAGGCTTGGAGCAAGCTGAAGCACAGAAGTTGGTAGATGCTGCTCATATCGTTTGCCCCTATTCAAATGCAACGCGTGGCAATATTGATGTGACGTTAAATGTGATTGTTTGATTTTTTAAGAAATAATTGGTCAAAAGCCGATTTTTGTAATCGGCTTTTGCAGATAAAGGATGTTTCCTAATTTACTAACAAATTGAAAAATAAAAACTATTTAATTATGATTTCGCATAACGCCCATTATGTTAAAATGACAGACGGCTTTAACAATATCAGTAAATGGTAAACTGCTGATCAAATAATTTTTATTAAGAAATATGTAAAAAATGAATTTTTATTATAGTCATAATGATGGTTTAACCATATTTAATAGTATTCGTGATCGTAAAGATGTACGAAAAGCTGTTGGTATAAATTATAGAGTACTTCCAAAGACCGAATATAATCAAAATTCAGTTGATTCCTTTGGAAAGCTAAGCATAAAGTGTTGGTATGACAAAAAGAATAGACTAACGGAAGTAGAGCTTCACGATTTAGATGCAATGTTTTATTTATTTAATAAACAAGTTTTAGGAATTTCCTATAAAGAATTAACAGCAATATTAAATGAAAATAATATTTGTGTGGTTAAAGATGAAGAGGGGCTAGGAGTTAATATTTTAAAAGATACTATTCGGTTTTACATTCCTGAAATCGAAGAGGAGAGAGATTTTGCTAAAGTTGAATCAATTTGGCTAAAAATTCCCAAATTATTAGATTGTGAAAACAATTGCTAATGTGATCAATTAAAAAGAAATTTAGTCTGATTGAACTTAAGATTTCCTAAAATTAACATAATACACCTTATGCGAAATGGCTATGATTTCTTATTTTAAATCATAACCTTATCACATAGCAAAATACCTAATCTTCACAGGTTAGACCTTTTTATAGATTTTTCACGTTTCACGCTTAGTATTCAACCATTGTTTCACGAATTTAAATAGATATCTTAAACAATACTCAGTCTACAATAGTGGAAAATTCAAAACCTAATATGAATATTCCGTTACTCACTCCGCAGCTTCATTGGTCACACGTAAAACCTCTTCCATCGTGGTTTTACCTGCCAGCACCTTACGCAAACCATCGTCACGAATCGAACCTGCATCACGGCGCGCATATTCCTCAAGCTCATATTCCGCAGCATTACCATGAATCAAACGACGCATTTGCTCATCGATTGGAACAATTTCATAAATCGCAGTACGCCCTGTAAACCCAGTATGTGAACAGTGATCACAACCATTTGGCACAGGAAGTTTTAAATTAAAATCTGTCGAAACCGGTTTAAATACTTCTTTTTCAAAATCATCCGCTTCACGCCATGTATGACAATGCGAACAAATCGTTCTCACCAAACGCTGTGCAATCACGCCAATCAACGAACTGGATAATAAGAATGGTTCAATACCCATATCTTTTAAACGCGTCACCGCACCAATCGCAGTATTGGTATGCAGTGTTGATAACACTAAGTGACCTGTAAGCGAAGCCTGAACTGCAATTTCCGCAGTTTCAAGATCACGAATCTCACCCACCATCACCACATCAGGATCTTGACGCAGCATGGCTTTGAGCGCACGCGCAAACGTCATATCCACTTTGGTATTGACCTGTGTTTGCCCAATCCCCTCAAGCTGATACTCAATCGGGTCTTCGGCTGTGAGAATATTTTTAGAACCATCATTCAAGTCAGAAAGTGCTGCATAAAGTGTCGTGGTTTTACCCGAGCCTGTAGGACCTGTAACGAGGATAATGCCATGCGGACGATGTACCAAAGTAGTTAAACGATCATAATCACTTTGCATCAATCCCAAATGGGTCATATTCAAACGCCCAGCTTGCTTATCCAGCAGACGCATCACCACACGCTCACCATGTGACGATGGCAAAGTCGATACACGGACATCCACTTCACGCCCTGCAAGACGCAAAGAAATACGACCATCTTGCGGAACACGCTTTTCAGCAATATCCAGTTTTGCCATGACTTTAATACGTGACACCAACAAGGGTGCAAGTTCACGGCGTGGCTGTACGATTTCACGTAACTGACCATCTACACGCAAACGCACTGATAATTTCTTTTCAAAAGCTTCAATATGAATATCAGACGCACCGACACGGATGGCTTCTGAAAGTAAGGCATTAATCAAACGCACAATCGGCGCATCATCTTCCTGATCCATCAAATCTTCAGTTTCAGGAACCTGATCAGCTAAACTGAGTAAGTCTGGATGATCTTCCAAACCTGCGGCAACCTGTTGAGATTCCCCAGTTTCCCCTGCATAACTGGAACTGAGCATTTGATTGAACTCAGTTTCAGAACATAACTGATGTTGCGCAACGCGTCCTAAATAGCGACGTGCTTCCTGTATTGCAATTTGTGCGGTATCCTGACGACGAACAATAAAAACTTGATCGCCCTCATAGCGCAATAACACGCCATGTCGTTTTGCAAAACTATAGGGTATTTGTAATTGTTTAAGGACTTGCATTACAACTTATATTAATGATTTAAATTGCTTTGAGTGTACTCTATGCGCATGACAGCGTGAAGTCTGTTTTTTAAAGAATTGATGATTTGCAAAGCCTATTTTTTAATGATCATTTATGTACGGGATAAACACATTTGTCAAAGAAGAATGAACATCTAGAACCTGAACTTCCCGACCTCAAGTGGTGGGGAGAACAACAGTTTGAACTGCATCAATCTAAGGCATGGCAGTTTGGCTCTATGATTATGCGCATGACGCGTGGCTTGCAAGAGTGGCGTTTAGAATATTATCGTCCACAGTTTCAATATGACTATGAACAACAATGGCATTGCATCCACGATGTGAATTTTGGCTTTCCAGAACCCTTACATGTTGAACGCTACATGTTCAGAGAAACGCATAAAACATTTCAACTGTTGCCTCGTTTAGCTGATCGTTCTGTGGTGATTCGTCCTGTAGACCCGATTTATATTCCCGCGGGGCAACGTGGCACACTCTATATCAGTACACCGCTTTGGGTTTCAGGTTTTGTTCAAGCGCAAAAAGAGCCACTGTTTGATATTCCTGTGATTCAACCCAAAGATACATGGTTCGGCCCCGATCATCGTTTTGGTGAAATGTGCTATGCCACATCTGTGGATGGACGTACTGAATTAAACTTATTACGTCCTCGTGCTTTTCGTGCTGTGACCCCGATTGATTTTCATAATGTCAGTAATCATCAGCTTCGTTTTGATCGTATGAATGTACCTGTTCCTGCCTTGCCACTTTTCTATAGTGAAAGCACGGGGCGTTTATGGACATCACAAATCAAAGTCATTTATGAGGGGAATGATCGCCCTGCACGAGTAAAAATTGAAAATCGCACCCCACCACTGGCAGGTGAAGTGGTCTATGTGCATCCGCCTCGTTCACCAGGTGGTGCATTGTTTAATATGTTTGATTCATTTTTCTAATGGGATGAGGTAAATATGGCTGATTCCAACATCCCCAAAGACATCGCTCAAAGCCTAAAAGGCATTTTTACCAATATCAATGTCGATCGTTTAAGCGAAATTGCGGTTGCACTGGTTCTCGGTTTTGTCGGTTTTATACTGGCTCGTGTGGTGTCCAATACCTTTATCCGAACCATCGGTGTACGTTTTAATGCACATCAACGCTTGGTTTGGCGACGCGGTATTTTTTACTTTATTTTCATGATTTTTGTCATGGCAAGCTTAAAAGAAGCTGGCTTTAAACTCAGTGTCTTTTTAGGTGCAGCAGGGATTTTAACGGTTGCCTTAGGTTTTGCCTCGCAGACCTCTGCTTCTAACTTGATCAGCGGACTATTCTTGATTGGTGAAGGTTCATTTGAAATTGGCGATACCATTCAGATTACCCTAATTCGTGGACATACCATTGAAGGTGAAGTTATTTCCATTGATTTGCTTTCAGTCAAACTGCTGACCATGGACAATGTCTATGTCCGTCTACCCAATGAGCAATTGATCCGAGCACCTGTACATAACCTATCTAAATTTCCAATCCGGCGACTTTCCATCACAGTTGCAATTAATTTTACCGAAGACATTAATAAAGTCCGTGAAGTTTTAATCGAACTTGCCAATGATTATTCACTGGTACTCGCTGACCCTAAACCACGTGTCACTGTGTCTTCTTTTGCTGAATCCTCTATTGAGATTCTTTTTGCTTTATGGTGTAAACAAAGTAACTATCTACAAGTCAAAGATGAAATTCATGAATTGATTCAAAATCGTTTTGTGGAAAATCAGATCGAAATCCCTGTGCCAAAAATTGGTTTTGTAGATCGCCCTGAAGCCCAAAGCCCTTCTCGCAATGAAGACTTAGATGAATATGCCAATGCGCAAGACTTAAAGCTCGAAAAGAAACAAGATAAATCTTTGTAATTAATGTTACCAAGTAGCATCAAAATCGAATTTTACACCTCGAAAAAGTTAGATACGCGGAAACGTCATCCGCAACGTGTTTGAGGCATGAGCCAGTTATGGCGCAAGATCTATAAGTTAATGTTTCTGCGATGTATTAATCAAGAGGTGGTGGTCGACGAGTTTTGCGGTGAGGATCCTCAAAATATATTTTGAGTCCGCAAGATGGTTTCCTTGCGCAGTTTCACTGCTCATTTTGCCAAAACAAAAGTAAGGCGAGCCGCAGGTTAGTCCGAAAATCAAAACTTTTCCATGTAAGACTCTGCTAAGGGGAATTAAAAAAATTTTAAATATAGATGACTCTTTTCAACCACGTAACATTAGATTGTAATTCAAATTTTCAACAGCAATTACTGTTGTGCTCATTGAGTGCAATAAAAAATAGCTAAAATGATTCAATAAACAACAAAATTTTCATCAAGCTTTAAGTATTCAAATGCTAAATTAATCAGATCTAAGCAAAAAATGGATTTGATCATGCAACTCAATCATTACTTAAACTTTCAAGGAACAACCGAAGCTGCATTTAACTTTTATAAATCTGTCTTTGGCGGAGAGTTCAGCTACTTGACCCGTTATGGCGAACTGCCACAAGAAGATGGCGTGACATTTTCAGAACAAGAAAAAAATTATATTTTACATATTTCACTACCGATCAATGATTTCACCATGCTGATGGCTTCCGATGTGAATGACCAATTTTGTGCACCTAACAGCATTTTTAGCCAAGGGACAAATCACTACATTTCGATCAACTTAGAATCACATGAAGAAAAAGAAGCACGACGTTTGTATGCAGAACTGTCCGTCAATGGACAAATTGAAATGCCTTTGGACAATACTTTTTGGGGTGCGCTGTATGGTGCGTTTACAGATCAATTCGGGATTAAATGGATGATCAACTGCCAACTCAGTGAAGCATAAACTTGGCATCACGATTAATACGTTCTGCAATATAGCCTATTGAATTACATTAAGATCGGTTATATTGCATCCAATCTATAATGAATGTGTTTATAACAATATGATCACAGGTCTTACTCATACCGTTCTGATTATTCTCATCACCATTGGGATTTCAATGGTGGCATGGCAACAACGCAATGTGATGAATCGTTTGATTTTCAATATTTCAGCGATTAAACATGGTCAATATGATCGTTTTTTGACACACGGCTTTATTCATAATGATGGCATGCATTTATTTTTTAACATGTTTACCCTGTATTTCTTTGGGCGAAATGTTGAGTTCTTTTTTCGTGGTTATCTGAGTGGTATGGGCTTTGTCCTGTTCTACTGTAGTGCCATTATTATTGCGGCAATTCCAAGTTATTTGCATAACCGTAATCTTAACTCTTATCGTAGCTTAGGTGCGTCTGGTGCAGTCAATGCCGTCTTGTTCAGTGCGGTGCTGTTTAACCCTTGGGGTATTTTATATCTTTACTTTATTCCGATTCCTGCAATTATTTTTGCCACGATTTATCTCTGTTATAGCTTCTATGCCATACGTTCAGGGCGCTCACCGTTGATTGACCATCGTGCGCATATTGCAGGTGCTGTGTATGGCTTCTTATTTCCTATGATTTTAGAACCATCACTTGGCACAGCATTTTTCTATAAATTTTTAAATACACCGTTATTTTAAATGCGCCTCTATTTTCAATAAGTACAGCAATGTTTGATGTTTAAGTATTTGAAGTAATCATTCGGCTTAAACATCAATATTGGAAAACTGCGCAATAATGGTTAACCCGATAGTAATAAAGGCAATCCCCACCCAACCTGCCAAATCAATATTCTGTCCAAGAAAAGCTTTGGCTAAAAGTGCCGTCGCAATCACGCCCAACCCAGACCATAAAACATAGAGAATCCCCGCTTGCATAAATTTCAATGCATAGGCTGCACAGGCAAATGAAATAATATATAAAACCAAAGCAATCCCTTGATCTAGCTTATTGACCAAACCATTGCCTTTAGCAGAATAAAAAGTAGAAAGGACATCCGTCGCAATCGCGATCAATAACCAGAACACCCCAGGATTAATTTTTGCAAACAATTCAGACATTATCTTTATAGTTCAAATTTTAGTGGCTGAAGTTTAGCTTGAGTTTGATATAAGGAATAGTACGATCATCATTTTCAATAAAACAAAGTCGTCGCAAAAGACTCAGCAAGAATCATAGTTCAATTAAAAAACAAAAAGGCGAATTATTATTCACCTTTTCAATCATTAATTTTTAGGTATTGAAAATTAACGCTGATCCAATCTAAAAGAAGTCATGGTCAATGAGCCACCAACTGCGCGATCGTTAAAAATAGACAATTCATCTTTATCTTCTTGCAAGCCTAATGCATACAGCATTGGATAATAATGATCAGGTGTTGGAATCGACAATAAGAAATCTTGCCCTTGTTTATCCCAATCAATCAATGCTTTGTGATTATGATTGAGCAAAAAATTCTTCATTTTGGCGTCGGCTTCTAACGCCCAGTCATAACCGTAATCATCATTCATTTTATCAAATGCAACCTGTCTCAGGTTATGTACCATATTGCCACTTGCAACGATCAATACACCTTTCCTACGTAATTGAGCAAGTTCTTTAGCCAAATCATAGTGATATTGCGCACCTTGGCTATAGTCGATACTGAGTTGTACCACTGGAATATTCGCTTCTGGGAATACATGACAAAGTACCGCCCAAGTGCCATGGTCTAAGCCCCAGTCATGATCATGATGCACATGAATACTTTGAATGGCTTCTATGGTCGCCTCAACCAACGCTTGATTACCTGATGCAGGATATTGCATATCGAATAATGCTTGCGGAAAACCACCGAAATCATGAATGGTTTTAGGCTGTTGCATTGCAGTCACTGCTGTTCCGCCCTGCGTGAGCCAATGTGCAGAAATACACAAAATCGCAGTGGGTTGAGTATTTAATTCAGCACCAATATTGTTCCATGAACGTGTGAAATCATTGCTTTGAATCGCATTCATCGGTGAGCCATGTCCAAGAAACAGCACAGGCATCACTTCCGTATTGGGCAGCGTTGCATTCCAACCTTTCAGTAAGGACAAATCACCTGTTGTTTGATGTAACATTTCATTCACCATGAAAATAGACTTTGCTTTATTATGCAAAGATTCTGATCATGAACATAGTTACTTTTACAACATACAACATTGCAAAAATAGAACGATGGCTGAGAAATAGAATGACGCTGAGGTAATAAAAAAGCCGAATTTTCATTCGGCTTTCTGTTCATTTTTCAATAATGTCTTAGAGTAATTCTTTACGCAGTTGCTCAGGTGTTTTCATTGAGAGTAAACCTGGTGCAACATCAAATGCAGTTTTCGCACCGTACTGCTGCATTTGATTCAAGCGATAACATGCACGTGCATACGCAACCAGTACACTCGCTGTAAACTCAGGATTACTGTCGAGTTTTAATGAAAATTCAACAACCTGATTCTGTTCATCACTGGTGTTTCCACTACGAATCACAAAACCGCCATGTGGCATTTTTTGGTGATCTTTTTTCAGTGTTTCTTCATCAATGAAATTTACAGTGGTGTTGTAGTCTGCAAAATAGTCAGGCATGGTCACGATCGCCTGCTCAACAGCTTTTGCATCTGCACCGTCTGCAAGAACGACATAACATTCACGTTGATGCTTTTCTTTGGTTGTCAACGTTGGACGTGCGCCACTACGAACTTTTTCAATCGCATCCGTCGATGGAATGGTGTATTGCACACCAGCTTTCACGCCCTCTACACGACGAATTGCATCCGAGTGACCTTGGCTTAAACCTTTACCCCAAAAGGTATAAGTTTCACCATCAGGTAATAGCGCTTCACCAAATAAACGGTTGATTGAGAACATGCCTGGATCCCAACCAATCGAAATCATCGCAGTTTTCTTATTTGCTAAAGCAGGTGCATCCACCGCAGCAAAATATTCAGGAATACGTGCGTGGGTATCAAAACTATCTACGGTATTGAATTGGCTTGCCAAGATTGGACCTTGCTGTGGCAAATCATCTTTCGAGCCACCACATAAAATCAATACATCAATTTTATCTTGGAAATCACTTAACGAATCCATTGCATACACTTGAGTTTCAGCAAAGCATGGAGAAACTGTTGCAGGATCACGACGGCTGAAAATACCGACCAATTGTAAATCAGGATTTTTTTGAATCGCAGTTTCAACACCACGCCCAAGGTTGCCATAACCCGCAATACCGACACGAATAGAATTTTGCATAAAAACAAGGTCACTTTTAAATAAAACTAAAAATAAAAGGGCTAGAAATAAAAGACTAAAAATAAAAGTGAATGCCTAAGATTTTAAATTAGATATTCACTTTTATTTTGAATATTCCGAAATATTAAACCTAACGCCTAGAGCTTAAGTAACCTTATTCTACATGACTATGCACTAAAATAGAGCAATGTTAACCCTATAAAATATATAAATTTATGATCAATTTTTAAAAATAAAAAAGCCTGCTTGATGCAGGCTCTTGAATGTCAAATAGGCTTAAGCACCCGTTTGATAACTTGCTTGCGCAACCGCAGTCGACGCTTGGTAAGGGTTGGTAAAATCACCCAAACCTGCCGCTGCTTCAGTAATATCTTTACCTTCTTTAATCACGAAAGTATCGAAACCTGAACGCTTCATGTAATTTAAAACATCTTTAAATACATCACCTGTGGCACGAAGCTCGCCTTGATAGCCTTGGCGACGTAACAACGCAGCAAATGAATAACCACGACCATCATTAAAGCCTGCAAAATCAATAAAGATTGCATCTAACTGATCAAGTGGAAATTGATTCACTTCAGGAGAAGTATCTACGGTAATGAATAAAGCTTTTTTACCTGAAACATTGCCAATTTGATCCAATTGCTCAACAGTCAGAAGCACATCACCTTGTGGTAACACACCATCTTCACCGATGATTTGATAAGTATTATCTGCAATTGTGCCATCTTTAGAGAGGACTTGAAGTGCTGTATTAAGCATATGCACGCTCCTTAAATGGCTGAATGCCGACACGACGATAAGTTTCGATAAACTCTTCACCTTCATTACGAAGATCAAGATAAGTATTCAAAATTTCATCCACAATATCAGGAATCACTTCTGCTGAGAATGATGGCCCTAAGATGTCACCAAGTGAAGCATCGTGGTCTGCATTTCCACCTAAAGAGATTTGGTAGAATTCAGCGCCTTTTTTATCTACACCCAAAATACCAATATTACCCACATGGTGGTGACCACAGGCATTCATACAACCCGAGATATTCAGATCAATTTTACCCAAGTTATAAATGGTATCTAAGTCATCAAAACGGCGTGAAATCGCTTCTGAAATTGGAATAGATTTCGCATTTGCCAATGAACAGAAATCACCACCTGGACAGCAGATAATATCGGTAATGAAACCAATATGCGCACGAGCAAGGTTATTCTTTTCAAGGATTTGCCACAATTCAAACAAGTCTTTCTGTGGTACATCGACCAAAGAAATGTTTTGTTCGTGTGTCGTACGAAGTTCACCAAACGTGTATTTGTCTGCAAGATCAGCAATCAAATTCATTTCTTCAGTGGTCATATCACCCGGTGCAACACCTGCACGTTTCAGAGAAATCGTCACGATACGATAGCCTGCAACTTTGTGTGCATTGGTATTAATATTGAACCATTGCTTGAATTTTGGATGCTCTGCAAATTGTGCAGTGAAATCTTCATCTGCATAATTTTGATACGTAAATGGTGTGAATTCCTCATCCATTTTCTTCAACGTATCTGCATCAACTTTTAATGTTTTAATCGTTTCAGCAAATTCAGCTTCAACTTTTTCAGCAAATACCGCAGGGGTTAATGCTTTTACCAAGATTTTAATACGTGCTTTGTATTTATTGTCACGGCGACCATGTAAGTTATACACACGAAGAACTGCTTCAAGATAAGCAATTAAATCTTCACGTGGTAACCATTCACGGATCATAGAACCAATAATTGGGGTACGACCTAAACCACCACCAACTTTGATTTTATAACCGAGTTCACCCGCTTCATTGCGTGTTAGATATACACCAATATCGTGGAATGAAGTCGCTGCACGATCAACTTCCTCAAGTGCAGAGACTGCAATCTTGAATTTACGTGGTAAGAATGCAAATTCTGGATGGAAAGTTGACCATTGACGGATCAATTCACAAGTAGGACGTGGGTCAGCAATTTCGCCTGCAACCACACCTGCATATTGGTCAGTGGTTGTATTACGGATACAGTTACCTGAAGTTTGGATCGCATGCATCTGAACTGTTGCAAGCTCTTGCAACATATCAGGCACATTTTCCAATGCAGGCCAGTTAAATTGAATATTCTGACGTGTAGAAACGTGCGCATAGCCACGGTCAAATTCCTGAGCCAATTCAGCAACTTTGCGTAATTGCTTAGAGTTCATTAAACCATAAGGCACGGCGATACGTAACATCGGCGCATAGCGCTGAACGTATAAACCATTTTGTAGACGTAAAGGACGATACTCATCTTCAGTGAGTTTACCCGCTAAATAACGTTCCGTCTGATCACGGAATTGTGCAACACGTTCATTAACCAATTGTTGGTCAAAATCAGTATATAAATACATGGCGTACAGCTAGTAGTTTCATTATAACGATGCACAATATAACGAGATTTGATCTATCAGCGAAATGCTTTTTTTACATATTTTATAGCGATTTTATTGATAAGCCTTGTTGAAAGCATGAATAACTAAGGCTTTGCGAGTTTTTATCACATTTATTACGATATTGATGATTTTCTGAGATACTTATCTTATTAAGTGATAAGAAACCAAATTTCTTACTCACTCATTTTAAAGGGTTAAATAAGTATTTTCCCAATACCCTTGTGCAAATTCGCCCTCGATTAATTGCACATAACGTCCATGTACATGGTCAATGGCGATACAATCATCGACATCCAAGACACGATCGGTATGTGGTTTTTGCCAATGCTGAGCAAATTGTTGTTTTCCTTTCATTTTAGCTTCAGCTGAATCATGAGCAACGACAAGAACATAGCGATGCAATTCACCAAATTCATGAGCATCATAACCACCCAAATTAATCAGCCATAATTTAGCATCTGAGCTATTCGGCTGAGCATCGGTAAAATGGATTTGATACTTCTTATTTTCAAACTCCAAACCATGTAGCTGATGCCATGCATCAATATGTAAACCTTGCTGTTCACCAAACCATGCATGTTTCAGTTGTGGTGTAATTTCTTCAAGCGATTCACCCACTGCTAAAACGACATCATGAACTTCAGTATTGGCACGTGCGTGGCGACCACCAAGCATGACAATAAACAAACTCGACATTTCTACACCAAATTTTAAATGCAATGTAAATCCTTAAAATTTACATCCTATAAATATAGCTGTTTTCACAGGCCTAGACTTCAATAGGATAGTGCTATCGCGTTAGGCGACATGGATGTCGCCGTTGAGTCGGGGTTCTAGGATGAACCCCTGACGAAACAAAAGGGTTTTGTTACTTTTGCCCAGTCAAAAGTAAGGCATCGCCTACGCAAATTTATTTGATTACTCAGCATAATTTAGGGCTGTGCTTGCCATTTGACTTTAATTAAATGATATGAAAATAAAGCCCCTTCAAGGAGCTTTATTTATGATTTTATTGAGAATTACATCTCAACCATTTCTACGCCATCAATGCGGGCTACTGTCATCAAATCTTTATCACCACGACCAGAAACAGTCGCAATGATGATTTGATCTTTATCCATGGTCGGTGCAAGTTTGGTCACGTATGCCATCGCATGTGAACTTTCAAGCGCAGGAATAATCCCTTCGATATGGGTTAAATCACGGAAACCTTGTAGTGCTTCGGTATCATTGATTGGCACATAGTTCACACGGTGCATATCTTTTAAGAAACTGTGCTCAGGACCTACACCTGGATAATCCAAACCTGCTGAAATTGAATGCGTTTCAATGATTTGACCTTGATCATCAGACATTAAATAAGTACGGTTGCCATGAAGTACACCGACATGACCTGCGTTTAACGGTGCAGAGTGTTTACCAGTTTCGATGCCATAACCCGCAGCTTCAACACCGTACATTTTCACATCTTCATCATTCAAGAATGGATAGAACAAGCCCATTGCATTTGAACCACCGCCTACACATGCAACCAATGCATCAGGAAGACGACCTGCTTGCTCTTGGATTTGTTTACGTGCTTCACGACCAATGATCGATTGGAAATCACGTACCAATTGCGGATAAGGATGTGGACCTGCAACTGTACCAATCACATAGTAAGTTGAATCAACATTGGTCACCCAGTCACGCATCGCTTCGTTCATGGCATCTTTCAATGTTTTTGAACCGCTTTCTACAGGTACAACGGTCGCACCCAATAAACGCATACGATACACATTCATGGCTTGACGTTTCACGTCTTCAGCACCCATGAATACCACACACTCAAGACCCAAACGTGCTGCAATTGTAGCTGTCGCAACACCGTGCTGACCTGCACCAGTTTCTGCGATAATTCGCTTTTTACCTGACAATTTTGCCAATAAAGCTTGACCAATGGTGTTATTCACCTTGTGAGAACCCGTATGATTTAAGTCTTCACGTTTTAAGTAAATTTGCGCACCACCCAACTCTTTCGACCATCGCTCAGCATAATATAGCGGACTTGGACGTCCGACATAGTAGGCTAAATCACGGTCGAATTCTGCCAAAAACTGAGCATCATCTTTCATACGGAAATAGAGTTTTTCTAAATCTTCCAATGCTGCCATAAGAGTTTCTGACACAAAACGTCCGCCATGGATACCGAAATGCCCGTTTTGATCAGGGAATTGGGTATAGTCAATCTTACTTTGTTGATCCACGTTGGACTCCTTTCATAAATCTTTCTATGAGTTGTTGGTCTTTAATACCTTTTGCGGATTCTACGCCTCCGCTGACATCGACTGCATACGCTTGAGTCGTTTGTATCGCATCTTCAATATTCTCAGGTTTTAAACCACCTGCCAATATTAAAGGAATATCGAGTTTGGGAAACTGTGACCAGTCAAAACTATGCCCTGTTCCACCTTTCAGTTCAGGATGCCATGCATCTAAAAGCATAGCACTTGCACCAGCCTGTTGATATTGCTGAATTGTCGAAATTATTTCTGCACTTGTCGCATCAGGTTTCACCTGAATCGCTTTGTACCAACGACGTTTATTATAGTGTGCAATCTGCCTGCATTGTTCTGCTGATTCATCACCATGAAATTGAATCACATCAAGCGGAACTTGCTCTAAAACCTGAGCAATGTCTTCTGCTGTTGCATTGACAAACAGCCCCACAATATTGACATAAGGCGGAATCAGTTTTGCCAATTGTTGTGCCAATTCTACATTTACATAACGTGGACTCGGTTCAAAAAATACCAAACCAATCGCATCCACACCTGCTTGGACAGCAGCCTGAATATCTTGTGGTCGGGTAATTCCGCAAATTTTGGCACGGGTACGCATAGCATTAACTCGGATGTGTTCTTTATTTTCAATACAAATTTAAATATTGAAGGCGAATCATTGTAAAGCAATTTTTATACATTGCGTGGATTTTCAAGGCCTTTCCATATGAAAATAAAAAAGCCCTGAAATTTCAGGGCTTTTTCTGCATCTACAAATTATTTCATTGCATAACGTAAAGTCACCCAAGCAGTACGACCGTCTTGGTTATATCCTTGCGAAGTTTGATATTGCTTATCAAACATATTAGCTAATTTTGCCTGAATAGAAAACTCTGGTGTTGCTTGGTAAGTCACACGCGTATCGGCTGTTGCAAAACTTGGTAAAGAAGCTGTATTTAAACCATCGGTATCGATATAACGTTTATCTTCTGCATGTACAGATCCACCAATTGTCCATTTATCCATTGTATAGTCAGCAGATGCGTTAAATAACTGTTTTGCACGATAGCTAATTTGTTTGCCTTTGGCAGCACCTTCACTACGGTTTTCTGGATCTTGGTACGTGTAATTTACATTCCATTTCCAGTTTGCTAGTGTTTGACCCAAGCTTAATTCAGCACCACGAATACGTGCTTTGTCGATTTGGCTCGCATACCAATTCCATGAACCAGGTGCATCTGGACGCCATACAATCAAATCATCAATTTCATTATAAAAACCATTCAACTCCCAATCGAGAGTTTTCAACTGACCTTTTAAGCCAATTTCATAGTTTTTAGATTCCTCTGGCTCTAAATCAAGAACACCACCATAAGGACTGTATAAATCATTGAACGTTGGTGCTTTAAATGCTGTGCCATAGCTTGCATAAACCATTGCCTGATCAAAATGATAACCTAAAGTTGCATTACCAGTGGTATGCGTACCAAACTGTTCATTATCATCTACACGAAGTGCTGCTTGTAATTCAACTTGGTTATAGTTACCAAGATATTGCGCAAAATAACCATGATTATCACGTTCTTTTTCTACATATTCTTTGACACCAGAGCCTTTCACTTCATCATTTAAATAATCATAACCCAACAATAAAGTATTATTTTTATTAAATTTTAATGTATTTAACCAAGAAACCGTATCTCTTGTAGTGTTATAAACCGACTGCGATTTTTTATTACTACGTGAATCTTCTTTATCTTCTGCTCGCCCTAATTTAACTTGGGTAGACCAAAGATCATTCACATCATAAGTTGCGCCAAGACCATACACATTTTGCTGAATTTCTTGTTCTGGATTAACTGCATAACTATTGTCATATTCAGTTGTACCATCAACATGAAGTACATTCATATCCACAGCCAGTTTATCTGTAATTTGATGCCCTGCTTTTAATGAAACTGAATAGTTTTTATAACCATCATGATCACGTTCGGTCTGTGTATCTGTCGAATCAATTCCTTGAGTATGTGTACCCGCAACACTTAAAGTTGCCCAACTATTGTCGGTTTTGATATTGACGCCCGCATTTGCATCATAGCTTTCATGAGAGCCATAGGTAAATGATGCAAAAGGTTTTACCCCATTTTCAGTCCCTTTACGTGTATAAATTTGAATCACACCACCAATCGCTTCAGAACCATATAAGCTTGAACGAGGGCCACGCACAACTTCCACACGTTCAATTTGATCAATTGGAAGGAATTGAAATGCGGCTTGACCTGTAGTTGCAGAACCAATTTTTTGACCATCAACCAAGACTAAAATTGCATTAGCATTAGTACCACGTAAACTAAGTGATGTTGCTTTACCTGCACCACCACTATTCTTCATGGAAACACCTGGGAGTGTTTTTAAGAGATCTTCTACAGAGTTATATTGCTTACGTTCAATTTCAGCACGATCAATGACCGTAACCGCAGCCATGGTTTTTTGGTTATCTTGTTCAACCAAATTTGCGACTGTGTTAATCGTTGGAAGTTGAACAACATTTTCAGAAGCGATAGCTACTGATAAAGGAGATAAAGTAAAAAAAGAGCTAACTAAAGCTTTTGAAATAATACGCATAAAATTACGTCCCCATTCGCACCGCCCGTGCGAAACAAACTATGGATTATGCAAATGTTGATTGCGCTATATCGATTTCATCAACAACGAATAATAAACAATTGCATATTAATTAGGTCTGTATCAGGCCGGTCTCCGGACTTAAGAGCAATCATTTCAAAAAATGGTTGAACTCTATTCACCGTTGCGGGGGCAGTGTCAGATTAGGAATTTCTACTGACTTCCCAGTTTCACTTCTGAATTGAAGCACCTGAAACGTTCGCAGATTATGTTCTGACCATGTTGAAGTCAAGCTTAATTTTTAAAGTATATTCTTATCGTCATCGAAATCTTTTATGCTTATATAGACACTGAAATTTTCGCAAGGAATCCAAATGGGACATCGTTTAAGTAAAATTTACACACGTACAGGTGATGCAGGAACAACAGGGCTTGGTGATGGCTCACGTGTAGCCAAAGATGATCTACGCATTGCTGCACTGGGTGATGTTGATGAACTTAACTCGATTGTCGGTGTATTACGTTCACAAATTGCAGTGAGTACAATTGAAGATAAAGCGACTTGGGATAAATCACTCAGCTTAATTCAACACTGGTTGTTCGATTTAGGCGGTGAAGTGTGTATTCCAAACTACAACCTACTACAACCTGTTTGCGTTGAGTTTCTTGAACAAGAAATTGACCGTATGAATGAAGACTTACCGATGCTGAAAGACTTCATTCTTCCATCTGGAACAATTGTTTGTAGCTATACCCATCAAGCACGTGCAGTTTGCCGTCGTGCTGAACGTAGTTTAATGACCGTACATACACGTGACCAAAATATCCAAGCCACAGCTTTACAACTTCTCAATCGCTTATCGGATTGGTTCTTCGTTGCTTCACGCACATTACAACGCGCTGAAGGTGGTAGCGAAGTACTTTGGCAAAAGAATATTAATGAGACGATTTGATCGTACATATCATTTACAACACACTTTCCTATAAATTAAAACCACATGATAGTGCTATTGTGTTAGGCGACATGGATGTCGCCGTTGGGTACAGGTAAATGGACTTACCTTGTACTCAACAAAAGATTTTTGTTACTTTTCATCTTTGAAAAGTAAGGCATCACCTACGCAAATTAATTTAACTTTCCAATACAATTTGAGGTTGTGAACACCTTATAATCTTTAATCGTTGAGCAAACAAACCTTTCAAATAAATATCATCAGACAGAGTGCATTATGAAAATCATCGGACATCGTGGCGCACGTGGAGAAGCTCCTGAAAATACTTTAGCTGGGTTCCAATACATCCATGACTTAGGCATTCGTGCAGTCGAATTTGATGTACGACAGCTCAAAGATGATGAACTCATCATCATGCACGATGACAACTTTCTTCGAACTACAGGAACAAATCAAAAACTCTATGATCTAAAAAGCACAGAGCTCGAGTCCTACAACCAAGCCAATATTTGGATGGATTGGGAAAAACAAATCACACCAACTTTGCGTCAAAGCCTGAATATCATGCAAGACTTTGAACATATCGAGGTTGAAGTCAAAGCGGTTGAAACAGAAGAACACGCTGAAAAACTCGTTATTGAATTAGAAAAACAGCTTAAAGGCTTTGAAAATACTGCAGTAATCACCAGTTTCGATCTAAAAATCCACCAAGCTTTAATTCAACAAAATAGTCATTTCAAACACGGTTTACTCATTGAAGATGACATTCAAGACAAAGCCATCGAACAAGCTTTAGCACTGAAATGTTGTCAAATTGGATGGATGAACCAATTAGCCACAGATCAACTACTCAAAGCAACACAAGATGCCAATTTAGCCATCAGTATTTGGACAGTAAACGATATTGAACGTGCAAAAAAATTACGTGATTTAGGAATTGATGGTTTGATTACCGATTTTCCTAAAATGATGCAAGTGGCACTGAATCAAACCAAATAATCATCAAGGATTCAGCTTGTTTTACTTGATTATCAACAGTCTAAACGACGACTTTTGCCAGAAAGCTATGACTAAAATTTGTATGCTTTTTTGACAAAAAAATCATACTTTTGAATCATTCATTTTTTTCGATTAAATCTTTAAAATTCATGTTTTATTCTGTTACTGTTTTATACAATACAGATGTACACTAATGCTAGTGAACACATGTTCGCCCATGATAGAATCCATGAATGTATAGCCTAGAAAAATACTGAAGCTATGCTTTCAACTTTAACCTAATTAAGGTTCTTAGGAGTGCTGTTGGAGATGAATGCTCCCCTACCCAAAGCCCCAATAAACTGGATCGGTGTTTTTGCATTGGTATTTTTACCTATAGTTGCAATGATCGCGATCCCTTTATACGCCTATCATCATGATTTTAGTGCGGCAGCTTGGATTAGTTTATTCGTTTTACTCGGTCTCAGTAGTTTAGGTATTACTGCTGGTTATCATCGTTTATGGGCGCATCGTGCCTATGAGGCGACTTTACCACTCAAAATCATTTTGATGATTATGGGTACTTTTGCTGTACAAAACAGTATTTTATTCTGGGCTTCTGGTCACCGTACCCATCACCGTCATGTGGATGATGTCGATCAAGACCCGTATTCAATCAACAACGGTTTTTGGTTCGCGCACATTGGTTGGATGTTACGTAACTATCCATCTTCTGAAGCCAACTATAAAAACGCACCAGATTTATTAAACGATAAAGTTGTGATGTTCCAAGACAAATATTACATTCCATTGGTCATTGCAGTTCATGCAGGCATTTTATTGCCAATCGGCTGGGCTGTAGGTGACATGTGGGGCGTATTATTATTGGGTGGCTTACTTCGCTTGATCTTTAGCCATCATGTGACGTTCTTCATCAACTCACTATGCCATATGTGGGGCAAGCGTCCTTATACAGACGAAAATACAGCACGTGATAACTTTATCCTTGCGATTGCGACTTGGGGCGAGGGCTATCATAACTATCATCATATTTTCCAATACGACTACCGTAATGGTGTGAAATGGTGGCAGTACGATCCGACAAAATGGCTCATTTGGTCATGCTCTAAAGTTGGTTTGGCAAAAAATCTTCGCCGTATTCCAAGCTTTAATATTAAAAAAGCTGAATTGGCCATGAAGTTTAAATATGCTGAACAAGATCTTGCGATCTATGGTCACGATGTGAACTCCGATATTGCAGCGATGAAGCAGAAAGTCTCTCAAGAATATGAAGCATTTACCCATACTTTAAATGATTGGGCTGCTTTAAAAGAGCAAGAGATTCAAGCGAAAAAAGCTGCTGTTGCTGAAAAAATTCATCAAATGGATGCCAAACTTAAAGTTGATTTCCAATTGGTTGAACAAAAACTTGCTTTCCATCGTGAACGTTTAGAAACCTTAATGCGTGGTATTAAAAAGAACGTTGTTTCTTAATCAAATTTGCATCAATTGAAAAGCTCCGAAATGGGGCTTTTCTTTTAGCATTAAAAATCCTCCCCCCTCTGGGAGATGAAGATCCTCAGAAGTCATTCTGAGTCTGCAAGGAGAGGGTTATCCAATAAAAATGCCCTTGAACGAATAGAACAAAACAACATTAAATAAGAGAATCAAAATGAATCTAAATAACATCCCTTTCGGCACAACTAATTGGGCAGAAATTCCAACTACTCATCATGAGGGTGAACAAGGTTATGCACTATGGCGTACTCAACAATTTGATAATATTCGCGTACGCATTGTCGAATATTCTGAAAATTATTTAGCTGACCATTGGTGTAGTAAAGGACATACACTTTTCTGCTTAGAAGGCGAATTACACACTGAACTTGAAGATGGCAGAACTTTTACCCTCACTGCAGGCATGAGCTATCAAGTGGCAGACAATACTGAAGCACATCGTTCATCTACAACAATTGGGGCAAAGTTATTTATTGTAGATTAATGAATTTTCAGCTATACGCAAAATTTGATAATTTTCAGTGGCGATAATTTTTAATAAAGGTGTTTCAAACCACCCAACATGAAAATTAAAGCACCTGAAGCGATGAGGTTCTTCATCCTTATACAATCTTAATGCTTCTGATTTCAACGAATCTTCTGCAACTTCCGAAACATGAGAGAGATCAATGTTTTCTATTGAAAATTCTTGTATTGCCAATACTTCTTTAAAAGTGATCTCCCATTGTATATCCTGCCAGTCTGTCATCATTATTTTCACATAAGATTGGCTTGATTGAATTGAAGTAATTATTCCATCAGAAATGCTCAAATCACTTATTAACATGCCTTCGAACTCAGATACATAGGCAAAGCCGGACTTAGGACTCTAAAATAAAAAGATCAATGAATCAATAATAACGAGATCAATACACTGATAGGACGTTGAACAATTCCGATTTTATAAATTTTTTTGCTATATTAAATATTACATAAGCCTGATCCTTTCATTACCATGCACTTCAATCCTCGCTATCCTTCCTTAAATCCAAAGCTATACCACGAGCAAATGCCCTCACCCCTCAAAGATGCAAAAGCAGGACATTTTAATCAAGCTTTGGCAGATGAGTTGCAATGGTCTGATGATGAAAAAGCGCAATGGGTTGAAATCTGTAGTGGACAAAAAACCTTTCCCGAATTTCATCCTTTGGCAATGGTCTATGCAGGACACCAATTTGGGCAATGGGCAGGACAACTCGGTGATGGACGTGGCTTGCTCATCGCTCAAGTTTTAGACAAGAAAGGACAAACCATTGACCTACATTTAAAAGGTGCAGGTTCTACCCCCTACTCTCGCATGGGTGATGGTCGTGCTGTACTTCGTTCAGTCATCCGTGAATATTTAGCAGGTCATGCCCTCAATGCTTTAGGCGTACCATCAAGTAATTCAGTCGGTTTTACAACTTCGGAACAAGGCGTACAACGTGAAAAGTTAGAACTTGGCGCAATGATGCTACGCACCTCAGACTGTCATATTCGTTTAGGACATTTTGAATGGATCAATCAATATCAGCCAGAATTACTCAAAGAATTTACACAGAAATGTATTGAGTGGCACTATCCAGAATGTTTAAAAACTGAAAATCCTATTTTAGCCTTTGCCACCAAAGTTATTCAAAACACCGCAGTGATGATTGCCAAATGGCAATTGGTTGGTTTTGCTCACGGCGTGATGAATACTGATAATTTAAATATTGCGGGCTCAACTTTAGACTTTGGTCCTTACGGTTTTATGGAGCGTTTCCGTCCAAATTGGATCAATAATCACAGTGATTATAATGGTCGTTATACCTACCAAAATCAACCAAGTATTGCACACTGGAATCTTTGGAATTGGTTGAATAATCTCATTCCACTGGCAACACCCGAGAATAAAGAACAATTTAAAAAAGACCTTGCGGATTGCTTAGAACATTTTGAACCGACATTTTTAGAGCATTACACGCATGGCTTATGTCAAAAAATGGGCTTACCAAGTTTCCACAAAGGCAGTTTTGACTGTGCGATGGCATTTTTACGAATTTTGCAAAGCGAGCAATTAGACTACACCGACAGTTTTATTCGTTTGCAGAATAAACAATATGAAGCCATTAAAGATGATTGTCTTGACCGTAGACAGTTTGAAAGCTTCTTATCACAATTTGAAAGTATCCGAGAAAACCAAGATATTGACGCCTTAGATGCTGAAATGCCGAAAGCCAATCCCATCTATATTTTACGTAATCACATGGCACAAAAAGCGATTGAGCTGGCTGATCGCGATGATTTTTCAGAAGTCGATCGTTTATTTAAATTACTTAGTCGACCATTCACGAAGCAGCCTGAGTTAGAACGAGCGGAAGATTTAGCACCATTGCCAAGTGATGTTACTGAAGTGATGGTGAGTTGTTCGTCTTAAAAATAAAGCTTACATTCAGAATGATGAATTACCAAAAATATTGCGCATATAAATATGTACTAAAACGATGCGCATCATTGGTCGCTAAATCATCTGTTAAATATTTCAAACCAAAGTTTTTATGCTGTACAGACACGCCTAAAGATTGGGTCTGTGGTTCAATGTGTACCCCATATTTGAGTGAAGCATACTGCCAAAAACCATTCATCTGTACCAAAGTAAGATACTGATTTGAAAAACTTGTTAAGCTTAAACTCCATGGTTGATCATTACGAGAATAAGTAATTTCAGAACTGACTTTATAAGGTAACTTTTGGGTGTATTGCTTGGTCTTACTTAATTGTCCTGCCAAGTCCATACGTGGACGGCTATTCTGATCGTAACGAATACTATATTTTGTAAATGGTGCATTGTCCCAATATAAATAACTGAAAATATCTTCTGCTTGTACAGCAATATCCCAATTTTTAGCTAATTTACCCTTCACCCCCAGATCTAAGGCATAACCATAACCTTTATTGGTTTGACCATTCCAACCAAGTTCATCTTCTTTTAATGCAGGTTCATCATAACTATAGTTTAAATGACCATTTAACCACTTAACCCGATCCATCAGTTCAGGCATGTTGCTTGTTTGACCTTGTGCTTGAAACTCACCATCTACATAATGCCGACCGATCAAAGCGGTTAATCCTGTCACGATCTTCCAATCAGAGTTTATATCCCAATCATAGCCAAATCTTGCACCTACAGTATCGACATGTTGAGCTTCTAGCTCCAAAGCATAATTTGAATTTGCATCAATAAGCTGATCATTTTTAATTTGATAATATAGCTTCGCCATATCCTCACTAAACCGTAATTGATAGTCATACGACCAAACCCATCCCATCGTCCAATGATCATGCTGAGTTTCAAGTTTCATTTTACCTGAAGCAAAAGCATTCTTTCCTTTTTCCAAACGTGGGCTATCCCAATCATTCAAAAAGGCATGTACAGAAACAGGATCACTATATAATTCGGCATTCAATGAAAATTTCGCTGATTGTTCAGCAAAACAGAATGACGGTAAAAGCATTAAAAATATTAGGTTTTTATTCATTTAATATAAAAGAAGACAGCGCATGCTGTCTTCTTCTCACTCGTTAAAATTAAGGTGTAATGTAAACAATAGTATTATCAGTGAACTTAACAGCGTATTGACCTGAAGACGTTTTAGTAATCGTTCCATAACTTGTCGTACCGACTTTTACGTCAGCCTGTTGGAAATTTCGAATATCATTAATTTGCACAAAAGCACCATTTTTATGCTTAATCAAACTGTCAATCACAGGTTTTTCGACAGTAATATCTTGTGATTCAAATGCAATATCCAAAGCATTTTTATCTACAGCAACTGCTACATTTGCAATGCCTTTTAAATATTCAGCACGTTTCGCAGTCACATCGATACTAAATGGTGTAGGAGCAGCATTGGCACCTTTTAATTTACCAGATAACTTAACTGCCAAGTCTGCATTGATAAAGTTCAGTTTCGTTTCACCTTGGCTAATATCAATCACTTTAGTTAAATCATTATTTAATTTAATGCTAGCATCTAAATCTAATACTTCTTGCAAATATGCAACTTGCCCCTTCAATGTCAAATTATATGGAATAAGTTGTTCATTGGTCGATTGACCATTGCTAAATTTAACTGCTTTAGCGTCAAAAGAAACTTCGCTTAACGTTGCTTTCACATCTGCACTTTCAAAGACTAAACCTTTAAGCTGTAAAGACGCTTGATTTAGTTCCGCCTCTTGGTTTTCCAAAGTGTCAGTTACTGGATATACCAACTTAGCAGTACTGTCAGCAGTAAAGCTAAATTTAGCTTTTTGCTGTGCTGAATTGGCCACTTCAATTGAGCCACCATTTGCAATTTTGAAATTATAAGTACTTTGACTTGCAACAAAAGGGGCTTCAACTACAAAATTTGTCACATTTACTTTTGCTTGATTGGCGTAAATAAAGTTGTCTTTATTGGTATACCAGTCAGGATTTCCCCATTCCCAATTATCTAAATCTTTAAAATCATCCCAGTAGGCAACATCCGCAGAACCAGTAACTTTGACAGAATTACCACTTACTTGTATCTGTAATGTGCTATTTTTTATGTCGTACCCAAGTGGATAATCATTTTGGATGGCATCATTTTTTAATAATAATTCCAACTCTGCGGCATTATATTGTTTTGCCTGACCTTTTGAATCTTCTTGTGCTAGTTCTGCTAAAGTAAGCACAATGTCAGCACCACGACTTAAATCCGAAGCTGTATTATTAATCACTTCAACAGGTGTCTTATAGTTATCTGCAATATCTTGAAAACCATTGTAATATGAAATAATTGCTTTTGTTGTTTCAATTAATTGTTTTGCTTTATCTAAATCCGAAGCCGGTGTAGTAACACTACCACCGCCTGTTCCACCACTACCGTTTGAATTTTCATTTGATGATCCTCCCCCTCCACACGCCACCAAAGCCGAGCTACACATCAACACAAGCAATGTTTTTTTCAATAACATGAGATATCCTTTTTATGAACGAATTCAAAAGTAATTTTTTGTAAATATAAAACTTTTTAAAAATATCTTTTTATGCTTGAAATTTCAACATAATTTAGACAAAAATATTAATATTTTGATAATAATAAAATACTTATTCAAAATACCTAATAAGTATGCAAACCTAAAATAAAATCGTCACACAAAATAAACAGCCAAAATTTATTACATAAATAAACATTTAACACATAAAATATTCATTAAAAATAAAAGTTAAATTTCCATCATTCAAAATAAACAAGAAAATCCATTACTGTTTGAAAATTTCTTTGATGCGAATAATCAATAATGAAACTAAATCCAAAGCAAAGTGAAATAAAATAGCATTAATTATCCATCAAACTTACCCACAAATTCTGTGGATAACCATGTGCTTATCCACAGGATAAATCCACAATCACAAAACAACCACAGCTTTCGCATTTAAAATGAATAAAATTTAGACAATACATAGTTTTACATTGTTTATAACTCAAAATGAATAAAAAGTTTATCTTTCTCATTATCCTGATTTGCTTATTCAGCATTGCAGGTACGTTTGCCTATCAAAAATATCAGAAATACTTGCCGACAACTCAAACTGAAATTACAGTCCATAATCTATCAGAACAAGAAATTGCGCAGATTCGCCAAAATACTCCGATTACAGAAGTTAAAGTCTATAAAACAGATCGTGTAGTCAAACTCATGCACCGGAGTCAAATTATTCAAACCTATCCAATGCGTTTAGGTTTTGATCCGATTGGGCATAAAGTCAAAGAAGGTGATGGCAAGACTCCAGAAGGACAATACATCTTGGATTGGCGCAATCCGAAAAGTGCATTTTATAAATCACTCCATGTCAGTTACCCAAATGCGCAGGATAAGGCAAAAGCCAAACAACTCGGTGTTTCCCCAGGGGGTGACATTATGATTCATGGCTCGGCAACAACTTCACAAATTGAAAAACTGCCGAGCCTCATGACCTATTTACCCCGAAATGACTGGACGTGGGGCTGCATTGCCGTTAGAAATGTAGATATGGACGAGATTTGGAAATTGGTCGATGATGGTACACTCATCAGTATTTTTCCATAATGATCGATTTTTAAATGTGGGGGTAAGATGACAGGCAATGATATTCAAGCGTTTGCTTTAAAAATAGCAGCACAATTACCCAAAGCCGAGTTAGATTACCCTTTTGGCGAAGACATCCATGTGTATAAAATTATGGGCAAAGTCTTCATGCTGGTTTTTGATTTAAATGGCAAAGAAATGGTGAATCTCAAAGTGCAACCTGAACATGGTGAAATGCTGAGAGATGTGTATGAATCTATCCATACAGGCTACCACATGAATAAACGACATTGGATCTCAATCTATGAGGGTGAACAAATCACAGAAGAACTGATCGAAGACCTTGTCCAGAACTCCTATGCACTGGTCGTGAAAACTTTAACTAAAGCACAAAAACAAGTTTTAGCGATCCATAGCCAAGTTTAGGTGAATAAATCCAGTTTGACTCAAAATTTATTATTCCAAATAAGAATATATACTTTAAATATTATTTATATGTTTTATTTCTGAGCTATTAAATTAAAAGTTATAAACATTTACCCACAAAAACTGTGGATAAACCTGTGTTTATCCACAAAACATATTTCAAATTGTAAATTTTTTAATCTTCTGGATACTCGAAGCGATAGCCTACTCCGTAAACAGCTTGTACCCATTCATGACGGTTTCCAGTTTCAGCTGCTTCCGAAATTTTACGACGTAAGTTTTTGATATGACTATCAATAACACGGTCTGCAACATCAAAACTGTCTGGGTTGATATGGTCTAAAAGTTGCGCACGCGAATAGACTTGACCTAAATGTTCGAGGAAAAGCTCTAAAAGACGGAATTCAGTTGGTGTTAAATTCAACGATTTTTGTTGATACCAGATACGTTGTTGTGCTTTATCAATACGGAATAGATCATTGGCTTCAGGTTCAGCCTTGCGTTCTAAACGACGCAACACCGCTTGAACACGTGCCACCAATTCTTTAGGGCTAAACGGTTTACAAACATAATCATCTGCACCCATATTTAAGCCCAATACACGATCAATTTCCTCAGTTCGCGCAGTCACCATAATGATCGGTAAGTCAGTTTGCTCACGGACTTTACGGCAAATGGTTAAACCATCCATCCGAGGTACCATCAAATCCAAAACCATCAAACTTGGTTTACGCTGTAAATAACTGTCATATGCTTCCTGACCATCATGAAACATACTGACCTCAAAGCCTGCTGCTTCTAGATAATCTCGCACCAACTGCGCAAGTTCAACTTCATCTTCTACCAGCATGATATGCTTCATGTTGTGCTTTTCCTTTTAAACTTTTGTATGTTTTGAAAATGTCAGTTTGCAACGCAAACCACCGAGTGGTGAATGATCAAACGTCAATTGACCACCTAAAGCTTGGGCAATTTTACCCGATAACGCCAAACCTAAACCTGTTCCACCTGTACTACGTGTACGTGAATCATCCACACGATAGAAACGTTCACCCAAACGCGCAATCTGCTCATCACTTAAACCCAATGGACTATCATCCACGATCACAGTCCATGAATCTGCATCTTGAATGGTATGCACTTGAACTTCTCCACCTGCTTCAGTGTAGCGAATACTATTACCCAACAAGTTGACCATAATTTGCTTAAAGCGATCTATATCTAATTGTAATTTTACATGTTCACCTGTTGCTGAAATTGTTAAATCCGCCTGTTCAAACTTCGGTTTAAAATTTTCAACCTCTTGCAAAACCACAGCCCAAGGATCAATTTCAGCAAAGTAACATTTCAATTGCTGTGCTTCAGCTTGCGCTAAATCGGCTAAATCCTGCGTCAATTTTTTTAGACTGGTGACTTGACATAACATCGCTTCAAAATGCTCAGGTGTTGGTTTACGAATTCCGTCTTGCATCGCTTCAATCTGTGCTTGCAATACTGCCAATGGTGTTTTTAATTCATGCGAAGTATCCGCAACCCACTGACGACGTGAAGTTTCATGTTGATCAAGAATTGTGGCTAATTCATTAATCTCATTGGATAAATCCCCCAATTCATCATTACGCTTTACAGTCACTTGATGTTGAAAATTGCCTTTGGTTAATTCTCTTGTTGCGTTCAATAAACGCTGAATTGGCTGTTTAAAATAGGTTGCCAATAATAATGCCGCCACCAAGCTAGTCAAAAAGCTCAGAATATAAATGAGAACCAAATAACGTGTTTGATTACTAAAAAAGTTAATACTGAGTGCATCATCTTGATCTAAAACTGGTTTTAAGCCTAAATAACCCACCACTTTATTATTCACTGTGATCGGACGGTAAGATACTTGCTCACTTGATGGTTCGCCCAAAATAAACTGATGATTGACATCATACAGTGAAAGCCGTGAACTTAATCCAAGACGATCAGGCATGGCAATGAACATTTTTTTGCCTTTTTGGGAATCACCAGTAGTCCGCATGGTATCAGGGGGTGGCAACTCTTTAGGTGGCGGATTATCACTTTGTGGGCGAGGCTGTGACGAATTTTGTGATGTACTCTGTGATGAGTTCTTACGATCCGCAGGTGGTCTAAATAAATTTTGATTGGCACTTAAAGGGAATCGAAGACCTTCAAAAGGCTGATATTGTGAAGGTAAATTTTCTTCAAGTATTTTTAGCTCAGTTTGATCAAGTTGCCCCTGCCCGACATTTGCATTGGCAACGACAGAATTAACAACTGTATGTTCTTTAAAATATTTTTGCTGTAACGAAATATCATACTGACGACGTAACCACCAACGAGAAAGCTTGTCGTAATCATCAGGCGCTGCTTCACCCTCGATTTGTAAAATTTGTGCTTGAACAGCATTTCCCCAGTCTTGATAGACACCATAGACCCCTGCCAAATTTTCAATCAAATGATCGAGTTTCTGCATCTCAACATCTGCAACATATTTGGCAAAATTCTTCTGCATCGTCCAATGCAATACCCCCAAACTCACAGTTGTAATTAACAAAGTCGTTAATAAAACTGTGAGGAATAAGCGTAGTGCAATGGGGACTCGGCGTATTTTCAAAACTGATCTCGCATTTTTCTTCTCATTTCAACATTGTACCCAACACTTGTTTAAAATACTCTCCATTGTTTCTACATCATTATTATTTAATCTTTACTGATCGACAAAACATAGAACATTCATTGGAGTAGCAACAATGAAAGCAATGACAAAAATCGCTTTAGTATCCGCAAGTGTTTTAGCAATGGGGGCTTTAACCGCTTGTCAGTCCAACCCTAGTCCTAAAGAAGGGCACGATGGTCGTGGCATGATGCATGGTGATAAACATCATAGAATGTCACCAGAACAACGTGAGCAAATGAAACAAATGCGTGCTGAACGTCATGAGTTTAAGAAATTAGCGCAAACTGCCTGTGACAATAAAGCCGTCGGTTCTACAGTTTCATTCAAAGTCAATGAAAAGTCTGTTGAAGGTACTTGTGCAATCAACTTCCATCCAGATCGTGGTGCAATGAAAGCCTTACGTGATACAGATCGTGTCAAAGATCATGATAATCGCCATGACCGTCATCGCTTTAAGCGTGGTCAAGAATTAACAGCAGAGCAAAAAGCGCAGTTCGAACAACAACGTGCTGAACGTAAAGCTCAATTTGAACAAAAGCGTGCTGAACGCCAAGCAAAATGGGACGCAATCCAAAGCGCATGCAATGGACAAACGAATGGTAAGCAAATTCAAGCCAAAATTGATGACAAATTAATTGCGGGCACCTGCGTAGTACATTTCAAACCGAATACACGTCCAGACATGATGGGGAAACCTATGCATGCACCAGCACCAGTTGATGCACCTGTACCACCCAAAGCATAAGCGCGTAATGGTTTAAATTGCGGACATAAAAAAACGACCATATTTGGTCGTTTTTTCTATACAACAGAGATGTAATTACTTTGAATTATCAGAAATTAAAGCCACTTGTTGCGCATAATTCAGCAATTTTAACTTAGATGCTTCTAACTCTTCAGCAGAAACTTGTTTTGTAATATCACGATGAATACGCAAAACATGTTGACGTAAAGAATGACTTTCAGCCGCATTATACGATTTACAAAATTCTTTAATCGCAGGATCACGTTGTTCAATCATACGATCCACCCAACGATCCAATTGCGCTAATTTCTTCGCACCTTGCTTTGGCGTTAAATAAGACAAAATTATTGCCTCATCTTCATTACGCAACAATTTACCAATACGCTGAAACTGACGACGACGTGCTTCAAAAGATGTAATGAGTTGTACATCTAATAGAGCTTCGATCAAACGCTCTTCAACAGGTAAAGCTTCGATTTGCTTCTTTGACAACTCAGCGAGTTGCTCACCTAAAGCAGCCATGCGTTGCACAGCTTTCTTCTGTTCGGTTTTACTTGCACGCCCTTCTAAAGAATCAAAATCATCTTCAGTAAAACGTTGCGGACGACGTGCCACGATTATTCTGCCTCGTAAAATTTATCTGCGAATAATGCTTGAACTTCAGACAAAGCTTTTTCTTCATCTGCACCATCAATCACTAGACGCAAAGTTGTTCCTTTACCTGCTCCGAGCATGAGTAAAGAAAGGATATTCTTGGCATCGACCAATTTATCACCCTTACCAATTTGAATAGAACATTTAAACTTGGTAGTGACTTCGATTAGTTTTCCAGATGCACGCGCATGTAACCCTAATTTATTAATTACGTCAACAGTTGTGTCGATCATGACCAGTGCTTCATTTCTCTATGTAATACTTGAACGGGCCATTTCGACTCAAGAGCCTGCTTCAACCGATCCACAATATAAACCGAACGATGTTGACCACCCGTACAGCCGATTGACACCGTAATATAGTGACGATGTCCCTCTGCAAAAGCAGGCAACCACTTATTTAAAAACGCATAGATGTCTAGATACATCTCATTTGCTTGTTCGCTGGCTTCTAAAAACTTACGCACAGGTTCATCTAAACCTGAAAATTTACGCAATTCTAAATCCCAATGAGGATTCGGCAAATGCCTGACATCAAAAACAAAATCTGCATCCAATGGAATACCATGTTTATATCCAAAAGATTGCAAAATTAAAATGAGTTTATCGGACTGTCCGAGTTTGGACAATAAGGTATCTTTTAAATCATGTACACTTTTATCTGTTGTATCTATATGTACTGTTGCACGGAGTTGAATTGGCAACAGTAAATTTTTTTCTTCTTGAATACATTCATTCAAACTTTGAAAACGATTGGACAATGGATGTGGACGACGTGACGCACTAAACCGTGAAATCAGTTCCTGATCACGTGTAGTCAAATAAATCACATCAACACTACCGTGTCTTTGGATTTGCTGAAAAACCTGATCAAAACCCTGTAAATCTTCACGAGCACTACGCACATCGACACCGAGTGCGAGTAAATCTAAATTATTTTCTTTATCTAATTTTTCAACAATTTCAGGAAGCAATGCCAAAGGCAAATTATCAATACAGTAATAACCCAAATCTTCAAGCACCTGCAATGCAGATGATTTACCTGAACCAGATTGTCCTGTCACGATAAGTATGCGCTTCATGGCATGGCGATTCCTAATACATAGCTAAACTAAATCATTAAATCAGCGAATAAAGTTAAGCAGAATGTTTGACTTGTAAATTGTCGATCAAGCGAGTTTTGCCCAATTTTGCTGCGATAAACAATACAACATCTTGGTCAAATTGTTCAACCTTTTGTAGCATTGGACTGCGTGCTTCCACATAATCCACCACCAAACCCGCACCAGTTAGACTTGTACGAATTTGCGACAAGGTATCAAGCAATGATTTCCCTGCGTGTAGATCTTGTTCCGCAGTTTTCAAGGTCTTGTAAATCACAGGTGCCGTTTGACGATCTTGTTCAGACAAATACCCATTACGCGAGCTTAAAGCGAGACCATCTTCTGCACGTGCGATTGGCACGCCTATCACTTCAATTGACATATTCAAATCTTGAACCAACTGTTTAATCACAGCCAATTGTTGATAATCTTTTTGCCCAAAGAATGCAAAATTAGGTTGAACAATATTAAACAACTTTGTCACAACAACAGCGACGCCATCAAAATGACCAGGGCGCTGTAAGCCACATAAATCATTGGTAATATCACTCACGCTAATATTGGTTAAACGTGGATGTTTACCATACATTTGTTCAACTGAAGGTGCAAAAACGATGTCGCACCCAACTTCAGCAAGCAAGTGACTGTCTTGCTCTAAAGTGCGCGGGTAGTTATCGAAATCTTCATTTGGACCAAATTGAATGGGGTTCACGAAAATACTAACCACCACAACATCACATAATTTACGAGCTTCACGAACAAGGTTTAAATGCCCTTGATGTAAATTACCCATCGTGGGAACAAAGCCGATGATTTTACGTGCCGCTCGAGCAGGATTAAGTGATGCTGTTAATCCTTGGATGGTAGTTTCTGTTTTCATGTTTACAGCTCGACTTGGAAAGTATGTTCTTTCGCAGGGAATGACTGATCTAGCACCGCAGCATGAAATGCCTTAAATGCATCAACAATTGCCGTTTCGCCTGCTTGTTCTTTCATAAAATTACGCACAAAACGTGCCACTTTACCAAAAGTCAGTCCTAGCATATCTTGAACCACGAGGACTTGACCATCAGTCTCTACACCTGCACCAATACCAATCACAGGTACATGCGGGAATAATTCAGTGATTTCTTTACCCATTTGAGCAGGAACGCATTCAAGCAATAACATTGCTGCGCCAGCTTCAACCACAGCTTTACAATCAGCAATCAGTTGATCCGCAGCTTCACGTGTTTTGGCTTGTAGTTTATAACCACCAAACACATGTACGGATTGCGGTGTTAAACCTAAGTGTACACAAACAGGAATACCGTTTCGTGTCAAAACTTTAACTGTTTCAGCCAGCCACTCACCACCCTCAATTTTCACCATTTGAGCGCCCGCTTGCATCACGGTTTTAGAGTTGACCAACGCATCATTCAGCGTTGCATAACTCATAAATGGTAAATCACAAAGAATAAAAGAATGCTGATTGGCACGACGCACAGCAGCTGTATGGTATGCCATATCTGCAACGGTCACAGGCAAAGTGGAATCATGCCCTTGGATTGTCATCCCTAAAGAATCGCCAATTAAAATAGTATCAATTTCTGCGACTTCCATGCCACGCGCCATACTTGCATCATAGCAAGTCAAGCATGAAAATTTACGTCCTTGAGTTTTGAATTGTCTTAAATCGCTTAGACTAATCATGACAATATTCCTCTATCAATGAGAGTTCTTTCAATGAAAGTGTTGTGTACATTCAACAGTTCAGTCTGCCCAAGCCTGATCTGCAAGCACGGTCAATGTTGAATGTGATACAAGTTCTAAATTTTGTAATAATTGTCCATTTACTTGAAGCTCAGTATCTAAGTCCAATAAAGGAATCACCACAAAATCACGCTCCAAGATACCAACATGTGGCACTGTGAGTCGCTCATTTATAATGTTTTTTTCAGCATAAAGCAAAAGGTCAAGATCTAAAGTTCGCTCTCCCCAACGACGTAAACGAACACGACCTGATTCATTTTCAATGCGTTGCAACTCATCTAACAAATCTAAAGGGGCTAAATGAGTGTTTAATTCTACAACAGCATTGTGATAATTCGGTTGATCTTGAGGTCCCATCGGAGGGCTTTGATACAACTTAGAGACACTAACCTTACCCAATTTTCTAAGTTGCTCTACGGCTTCACGTAAAATCTGCTTAGAATCCCCTAAATTACTACCTAAACCAACGTAGGTCTTATTTATCATTGCGTTGGCCCAAAGATCACTTTGGTCAAATCACGTTGTACACGGCGACGTTTGGTGATCGGATGATCTGCTGTAATTTCACCCGTATTGACTGTAGTTTTTGCTGATCTAAAATCACCAGATGATGCAGACGAGTTTGGCTTACTGCGTGAACGACGATTACGTGATTCTTGCTCTTTCACCAATGGCTCAATGTGTGTTGAAGCCGATTTACTTTCGTCCACAACAGCCTTATCACCAGTTACAGAGTCTGCAACTTTTTTACGGCTCTTGGCACGTTGACGATTGTAGCTGCTAATTGCACGCTCTTTCTCGTCCGTTGACATATTTTGATAAGCATCCCACCACGCGCCCATCCCATTGGTGGTAGTATCGCCTGATTTTTCTCTTAACAATAAAAAGTCGAAACCTGCACGAAAGCGTGCATGACTTGAAAGTGCTTCAATTTGCTGAGGTTTAGGGCTAAGTAAACGACTTTGCATTTCCCAAACTTCACGAATAAAGGTTTCAGCAAAACGAGGAATAATGGTGCGTGTTGCTTGACGTTTTAATACATCAAGCCCTGCCTGCGCACGTGCTTCAGCAGCAACAACGCCTTTGCCTTGATAAAACTCACAACGTGCTTGGAAGTTATTCCACAACAATACCGCATAGAAAAATGCAGGGTTGATGGTTTTACCAATTTGAATACGTTGATCGGTATTTTTTGCAGCACGCTCAATGAATTGAGTAATTTCAGGGGTGATGTCAGCAAACAATTGCTTCCAAATACCAAACTCAATCAGCATCGGCATCACACGATGCAAATGCCCCATGGTAAATAATTTTTGTGATTCATCGTATAAGCGATGTGGTGATACATCACGTAACAGATTGGTCATTTCTGGGGTAAAGATTTTTAAAATTTCAGGATCAATACTAAAATTCAACTTCGCTGCGAAACGCAAAGTACGCAACATCCGTACAGGATCTTCTTCAAAACGTAAGGTTGGATCCCCCAAAAGACGTAATTTTTTATCTTTTATATCGTCATAAGCATGGCAAAAATCAAGCACTTCATCTTTACGTGGTTGATAGTACATGGCATTAATCGAGAAATCACGACGCGCAAAGTCTTGCTCAATCGTGCCCCAATTATTATCCCTTAAGATCATGCCTTGTGCAGAAGTAATCGCCTTTTTCGGAGGCGCACGAAATGTTGCTACTTCAATCAACTCACGACCAGAATAGACATGTGCCAATTCAAAACGTCGTCCGATAATTCGGCAACGGCGACCAAACACTTCTTTAACCTGTGATGGTGTTGCATTGGTGACTGCATCGAAATCTTTCGGATTTAAGCCAAGCATTAAATCACGCACACCACCACCGACTATATAAGCTTCATAGCCAGCTTTGGTTAAAGAATCAATAACATCTAAAATGGAAGAAGGTAATTGAGCGGTGGATAAGCCACACTTTGACGCACGCAAAGTTTGCAAAAGACACTGTCTCCTACGTCAGGACGTAAAAATCATAATTGTGCTAATCATATCGCTTACACAACTAAAGGGCAATTTGAATCTCGAATTCTTCACAGTAAATTCAAAAAATGAATAGTGCTTGCGATGCGATTTAATCACACTCCTCCCTTCCAAAAATTATGATATAAATCAACAATAAATATTAATTTACTATAAACTTAATTGGCTTTTATTTTTTTCTAACAGCTTAGGGCCTATTCCTTTTACCTTTTGCAAATCATCAATACTATTAAATTTTCCATTCTGATTACGATAATCAATGATCGCCTGCGCTTTCTTCGCACCCACACCATTCAACTGTTGCAATTGCTCTAAATTTGCAGAATTTAAGCTAATTTTAGAACCAGAGCTCAATTGTGAAATCTGCTTTGAAGATGAAGGCTGATTTGAACGACTTGAAGATGTCGATAAACTTGGCTTCGACAAATAATAGTTATCGTCTTGCTTTTTTAACTTAGCATCCTGCGCTTGCTGTTCAGCTTTCCATTTTAAATAGGCATGATCAAATTGTTGTGCATACACATTCGACGACATCCCCAACAATAGAAGCCATAGAATGGCGAATATATTTAATTTTTCTAAATAATTATTTCGCAACACCTGAATTTTCATGGATAACCTGTTGTTTTAGTTTTAGCTTTGCTTGATCCCAAAGTTGATCCATTTCTTCTAAAGTACAATCTTCTAATTGTTTATTTTTAAAATTGATTTGTTCTTCAATATAAGCAAAGCGAGTTTTAAATTTATGAATAGTGCCTAAAAGCGCCATTTCACTTGATATGCCTAGTTTACGTCCAACATTAATTAAAGAAAATAAACAATCACCAAATTCATCTAACATTTCATCGGATTTTCCAGACTCCATCGCTTCTTCAAACTCAGCTAATTCTTCTTTGACTTTTTCATAAGCTTGAACTGCATCAGGAAAATCAAATCCAATCTTCGCAACATTCTTTTGAATATCTTCAGCTTGCGACAAGGCAGGACCATGTTTTACCGTATCTAAACGTGATTGGAGTTTGCCCTGCTTGGCTTTTTGTTGCTTCTCTTGATGCTTAATGTCTTGCCATAAAGATGAGACTTGTTCAGGCGTTAATTGCTCAAACTTTTCTTTTTCAAATACATGCGGATGACGACGAATTAGCTTTTGACAAATCGCTTCAACCACATCATCAAAGTTAAAAGCACCTTGTTCACTATACATTTGTGATTGAAACACCACTTGTAGCAGTAAATCGCCCAATTCATTTTTCACTTCTTCAACATCGCCAATACGAACAGCTTCTTCGACCTCATACGCTTCTTCAATCGCATAACGCGTCAAACTTTCAGGGCTTTGCTCTCGATCCCAAGGACATTCTGCACGTAACTGCTTCATAATGCTTAATAACTGTTCCATTTTATATCCTTTAAGATCAATCACAAATGACGCTTTAGAACTTGTGATCATTGTTCATTTATGTTCAACTCAATTCAATCTAAATAAAACAAAAACGGAGATTGCCATGAGTCAAAGCATTTTTATCAGTGGTTCAGCGCAAGGGATTGGCGCTGCGATTGCTCGCCTATTCTATCAACAAGGCTATAAAGTTGGTATTTATGATATCAATGAAACTCAGGCGCAAGCTTTGGCTGATCAATTGGGACACAATGCAAAAGCTGGGAAATTAGACGTCAGTGACTATGCACAATGGCAGATCGCACTAGAGGAGTTTTCTCAATGGGCAGGCGAACTCAATATTTTAGTCAATAATGCGGGTATTCTCTATTCAGGGGATTTTGAAAAAACCGACATTTCAGCCCATCATCGAACAATTGCTATTAATGTTAATGGTGTATTGAATGGGTGCCATGCCACATTACCTTATTTGCGAAAAGCCAAATTTGCACGGATCATCAATCTTTCTTCGGCATCTGCAATTTATGGACAGGCAGATTTAGTATCTTATTCTGCCAGTAAATTTGCTGTCCGTGGCATCACAGAAGGCTTAGATACAGAGTGGCAAAAATATGGCATTCGCGTTTTAGATGTCATGCCACTGTTTGTGCAAACTGCGATGGTTAAAAATATGGATGCAGGTACGATTCAAAAAATAGGGGTTGATCTAAACCCACAAGATGTTGCCGAGCAAATTCTGACTTTAGCCAAAGCCAAAGGGACAATTCTTACTACAACTCACACACTCATCGGTTTCAAAACCAAAATTTTGTATCAACTGTCCAATATTAGCCCGCAGATTATCAACCGCTTGACTAATCTCATTATTTCAAAAAAGTAAAAACAATAAAAAGTCACATTATTGAAATATTTTTAATATTTCATCACAAAATTGTGGCTTTTTTTTAATACTTGTTTAATATATCTGCACCTCCAGAGGGTAATTATAAATTTAAACTTAAAAGTGAATAACTAACATGAAAAAAATCATTGTATTAGCTACTATCGCAACACTTTCTGCAACTACTTTTGCTGCAGAATCTACTTCTCAAAAATTAAGCACTTCTGAACTTAAAGCTATGGATTGTGCAACACTTTCTGTTGAAAAATCTAATGCACAACAATCTTTAGATGCTGCTGATAAAAACCTTGCAAACATCAATGCAAAAGCTCAAGACCCTTCTGCTAAAGTTAGCAAATGGGCAGGTATTGCTGGTGGTGCGCTAAGTGCATTTGGTAAAGGTGACTCTAAAGCTGGACAACTTGCAAACTCAGTTGCTGGTCAGCAAGATACTTCTGATGCAAGCAACCCTGAAATTCAACAAAAGCTTAAAGCAGATTCACAAGCAAATCTGAATAACATTGCTGTTTACCAAAAGTCTAAAAAATGCAAAATCTAATCAATTAGATCAAGCGTAAAAAAACCTGCATTTAGCAGGTTTTTTTTACGCCTCAGATTTTAAATATATAGCGCTTTGAAATAGCCTAGAAAATCGTTAATTTCCTTGAACCAAACGGCGTGCGCTAATAATGCCAGGTTGTTGCTCTAGACGTGCCAATAGACGTGACAACTGAGCTAATCCTTTGACTTCAATCAATAATTTCATATTCGCGATACCATCTGATTCAGATATCGTGTTCACTTGGCGAATATTAATCTGGTCAGAGAAAATCACTTGGGTCAAATCTTTAAGCAAACCACGGCGATCATAAGCTTCCACCACGATCTGCACACTTTGACCACGTGTTGGCTGCATTTCCCAGTCCGCTTCTACCGCACGATCAGGCTCATTTTTGATCATGCGTAGATAATCTGGACATGCAACTTTATGAATACTAACACCACGGTTCAGCGTAATATAACCCGCAATTGACTCGCCATGGACAGGCTGACAACATTGTGCAATATGCAATTCAACATTATCCAAACCATCAATCAAAATGCCATGTGCAGACAGTGTATGACTAGCACGTGGATTCAATGTCGGTTTTAATACCAGTTCAGGTTCGTCTTGATCCAAGTGCATGTGGCGATTCACTTGATTAATCAAGGCATGCAAGCTAATGTCGCCACTCACCAATGAAACCAGAATATCATCACCAGATTTCACATTGAAATGATTGCAATAATCACTTAAATCAATACTTTTCGGGTGAATTGCTAAACGTGAAAGCTCTTTATTGAGTAACTCACGTCCAACTTCCAAATTCTTACTGCGGTCTTGTTGTCTAAACCAATGACGTAACTTGTCACGTGCACGTGCAGTTTTGATATAACCGAGTGAGTTCACCAACCAATCACGGTTCGGTTCACGATCTTTCTTGGTTAAAATCTCAACTTGTTCACCTGTTTTTAAGGTGTAAGTGAGTGGCACATAACGTTGGTTAACACGTGCTGCATAGCACTTATTGCCCACTTCGGTATGTACATGATAAGCAAAGTCTAAAACAGTTGAACCACGTGGTAATTCTTTAATATCACCATCACGGCTAAACACATAGATTTTTTCAAAACCTTCAAAATCTTGAATTTGTTCAAAATCTTCAGGCTCATCTTCGTTCGGATGCGCACTCGTTTCTGTACGTTCTTGATAATGCTCAAGTACTGCACGTAACGAATGCAAACGATGATTAAATGAGTAATCTGTGGTTTTTGAGCCTTCTTTATAGTTAAAGTGCGAACATACGCCCAACTCGGCTTCTTCATGCATTTCTTTGGTACGAATCTGAATTTCCAAAGATTTATTTTCAGCGATTACCGCTGTATGCAATGAACGATAACCATTGGCTTTCGGATTGGTAATATAGTCATCAAACTGATGCGGGATGTGACGCCAGATTTGATGCACAATCCCTAAAGCGTGATAACACTCTGCAACGGATTTCACCAAAACACGCAATGCACGAATATCATAAAGCTGATCAAAACTTAGATTTTTACTCTTCATTTTGCGATAAATCGAATAAATATGTTTTACTCGACCTGAAATTTCCGCCTCAATATCATGATCAGCCAACTCACCCTTGAGTTTTTCAACCACAAATTGAATATATTGTTCACGCTCAAGACGCTTCTCATTCAGCAATGAGGCAATTTCTTTATAGCGTTCAGGGGCTAAGTAACGGAAAGCTAAATCTTCAAGCTCCCATTTTAACTGTGCAATCCCTAAACGATGTGCTAAAGGCGAATAAATTGTGAGAATTTCCCGCGCCACACGCTCTTGACGTTCTTTCGGTGAATGCGCCAATTCACGTAAAGCAAAAGTACGCTCCGCCAGCTTGATCAACACAACTCGAACATCTTCAGTGACTGAAATCAACATCTTATAGATGCCAGTCAAATGCTCACGTTGATTATTATTGAAGTGATCTTCTAAGCGTTTATTTTTTTCAATCAGCTCAGAAAGTTTACCCATTGCCAAAGTACCTTTGACAAGGTTGTAAACTTGTTCACCGAATTCTTGTTGAATTTCCTCTAAGGTGGTTAAACCTTCACGCACGCTTCGATACAGCACTGCTGCTGCCAGCGTATCTTCATCGACATGTAAATGCGCAAGGATATCTGCCATCCCGATACCTGTGGTAAAGGTATTGGTTCGCGAATTTACCGTGGTCGCCAATTCTTTTTGTAATACGAGTTGCGCGACTTGTTCTAACTGTTTAAGTTCAGCACCGTCTAAAATTCCACGCACACGATCTAGCCAAGTCGCCAGAGCATGTTGCGCTTCAGCGGCATGTTCTACAGTCGCTTCCTCTGACAACTCATTTAGTTGATCAGGAAGTTGCTCACGTACTGTGACCATACCCTACTCCTATAACTCTATACTTCATTATAAATCGTTTATCTCTGTTTTCTTTTCAAATAAAGCAATGGATTCAACATGCCCCGTATGAGTAAACATGTCCATCACACCTGCTTTTTTTAGCTGATAACCGTGTTGCACCAAAATCCCAGCATCTCTTGCCAAAGTCGCTGGATTACACGACACATAAACGATTCTTTGTGCACCAAACTTGGGCACATAATGCATAATCTCTTCCGCACCCGCACGAGGAGGATCAATCAATAATGCATCAAATCCTTGATTTGCCCAAGAATAATGCGAAAAGTCTTTTGTTAAATCTTGTGAATGAAATTTAACATTGGTGATGCTATTTTTCAGTGCGTTTTCTGTACCGCGCTTCACCATCTCTTCACTACCCTCAACTGCAACGACTTTTCCTGTGACACCAACACATCTGGCGAGAGGAAGTGAAAAATTTCCCAATCCACAAAACAGATCTAGAACTTTTTCACCATGTTGCAATTCAAGCAAATCACATGCCAGCTTGACCATTTGAGGATTTACAGTCGGATTGACCTGAGTAAAATCTGTGGGATTGAACGCAAAATCGACGTTAAAATCTTCTAATCGGTAATGTAAATGCATTGCTGCTTGCGCATCATCCACGCGATGTACACTGTCTACACCTGCGGGTTGCAAATACAACTGCCATTGTTTCTGTAACGCGTATTGTTGCAATAGGTTGACATCATGCTCTTTTAATTTTTCAGTATGACGTACCAATAAAGAGATTTCACAATCTCCTTTGGCTAATTCTATATGACCAATGCTACTTTTGCCTTTTAGACTTTCGAGTAATAGCTTAATTTCTGGAAGTGCTTGATCAAGTTCAGTATCGAGAATTTTACAGGTCTGAATTTCAGTTAAATGATTGCTTTGCGCCTCACGAAAACCCATGAGTAATTTATTTTGTTTTGGTAAATAACGTACGCCAATTCGTGCTTTATGACGATAATCGACACGCGTTGAACGTAACGGCGCTAGCCATTGCTCAGGTGCTAAACCTGCAAAATGGCTTAAGTGAGATTTTAAAACGTCATGCTTTAAACGGATCTGCTCATCGGGATGAATATGTTGCATATTACACCCACCACAGCTTCCAAAATGCGGGCAAATCGGTTGGATACGATGAGGATTTGGCTCACTGAGCAATTCGATACAATCTGCTTCTTCAAGTTTAGACACTTGTTTAGTGATTTGAGCCTTAACGATTTCACCAGGCAAAGCATAGCGAATAAACACTTTTTTACCGTGCTTTTCACTCGGATGTTTTGTACCACGAACATCTGCCAAATGTTCTGTGGTATTTGAATAGTGCGCAATCCCTCGCCCTTCGTGTGACAATCGTTCAACTTTAAAAATATATTGTGGAAGTTGAGATGGTCGAGGTTTGGCTCTATGTTTCAAAGGAATACCTAATCGGGTGTGGAGGGAAAATCTGCTCGAGTAAACTCAGTCTGCTGTGAAGTTTCACGCCAAACATCTAAGAACTCTTTTTGTTGCGGTTGACCTTGTAAATAATGAATCGACGCTTGAATCCATAAACGATGATCTTCTCGACTGATTTGACCTTTGAGTAAAGACCAACGTAGATAGATCAACCATGTATTCAATACATCACCTTCGCAATAGCTGGTCAGTTTGAGCCATTGCTGGTTTTTCACATATTCAGGTATAAAATAACCTGAAACACCACGTTTACCAGGATAGCCGAGTAAATGTGCTGCATCATCTAACTTCTGAAAATGACGACCATTAAACATCGCCATCACATCCATCAAATCAACATGACGGTTGTGGTATCGGTTCTGATAGTTATTATACCTTTTTTGCGTATCAATCTCACCCTGATCGAACAAACTTGGCGCAGATAATCCATGATACATGGCACGGAATAAAATCACTGGAATATCAAACTGTGAACCATTCCAACTCACCAATGTCGGATGACGCTTATCAAAGATAGATAAAAATTTTTGTAAAATTTCTGCTTCAGAATGATGTTCACGGCTAAATGAAAACAGTTTCATTGCCCCATTTTCATCAATCCATAGCCCTGAGATACAGACAATTTCATGTAAAGGCAAGCGCTGAAAATCCATACCAGACTCTTGACGACGCAGCTTTACTAACGCTTGCTCAAGATCTTCTTGCGGTAAATCCAAGCCATATAAATGCGCCCCAGATTTCAAATCTGTCAGGGTTTCAATATCAAAAACTAAAACAGGAAGACGCATAAAAAGCTTTACTCAATTATCAGTTTGCCATCATGAAACAAATGAGCACCATGAAGCAACCATTCTTGGTGAAGAATAATAATTAATCCTCAACCGAAAACAAACCCGTAGAAAGATAACGATCACCACGGTCACACACGATACATACAATCACAGCATCTGGATTTTCTTCTGCGATTTTAATCGATGCCCACACCGCACCACCAGAAGAAACACCCGCGCTAATACCTTCTTGACGCGCTAAACGACGTGCAGTTTTTTCCGCTTCAACTTGCGGAATGTCCATAATACGATCGACACGTTTAGGCTCAAAAATCGTCGGTAAATATTCTTGTGGCCAACGACGAATCCCTGCAATATTTGAACCTTCCGACGGTTGCAAACCAATAATTTGAATATCAGGATTTTGTTCTTTTAAATATTTAGAAATTCCCATAATCGTACCCGTCGTTCCCATCGAACTGACGAAATGGGTAATTTTACCGCCTGTTTGTTGCCAAATTTCAGGGCCAGTGGTCAAGTAATGTGCTTCGACATTATCAGGATTACCAAACTGATTTAAAACCAAGCCTTTGCCTTCACTTTGCATTTGCAAAGCCATATCACGTGCTTGTTCCATATTTTCAGATTCAATCAATTCAGCACCATAAGCACGCATGGCATCTTTACGCTCTTGACTTGAACCTGCTGGCATGATGAGTTTCATCTTATAACCACGCATAGCAGCCACCATTGCCAATGCAATCCCTGTATTTCCACTGGTCGCTTCAATCAAAGTATCGCCTGGTTTGATCTGTCCACGCTGTTCAGCTTTCATAATCATATTATATGCTGGACGATCTTTTACAGAACCTGCTGGATTATTGCCTTCAAGTTTTGCCAATACTGTTGCTTGAGTATGACTCGCCAAACGCTGTAGACGCACCAAAGGCGTTTTACCTACATAATGGTCTAACAAAAAATCATCGGCTAAAAAATCAGGTTGTGTATTACTCATGGATTGCACCTATATCGAGGTGCGCATATTGTATGAAAAAATAAATGCTACTGCACAACTTTCCTAGTGATTTTGAAAGAAATGATCAAACTAAACCCAGATTATATTCAGCTAAATAAAATCAATTTAAATTGTTTATTGAATAAAATTAAACACATATATAAACACAAGAATACTTTAGAATTAGAAATGATAAAGTTATCTATAAAACAGCATAACAATACTCAAAGTTGCAAGAATTTTAATCATATTGTCATGCAGGATGAATAAAGCATGTTAATATTCTTCGCATGAGCAATGAGTTGCTGGAACCATGTCGAATTTCAATAAAAAACTCTTTAAACGCTTAAAACTGAATCACGCTTATGGTCAACTGATTGCGTTAATTTTCGTGCCAATTATGGTTTTGGCATGTGTCGGCACTGCGCTCGTCCTTTCTGAGACGTCCTCGGCTGCAAAATCAAAACAACGTTTTCAAGCGATTGCCATTCTCAGCCGTTACCAATACACCGCAGAAAAACTCACAGCGGTCATGGAAGTGAATAAAACACAGCATATTAAAGCTGAAAATATTTTACAAAAAATGTTCAATGAGAAACATTTACTCAGTGCAGCTGTGATTGATGCAAATAATATCAATCACTTAAGTATTGGTTATCAAAGCAAGCGAACTTGGCCTCAAATCCCCAAAACAGGTACTTTTTTTGGTCCAATCCAAAGTAAAACCAATAATATTTATGGCATAAAACTCAATCCAATCAACAGCACAGAAAATATGTGGTTGGTGATTGAAATGGATAACCAGCCTTTAGAAATCGCTCATTACCGCGTCATGATTGTACTCATTACGACAGCGCTATTTACCCTATTGTTACTTTTATTGTGTTTGAATTTTTACTCACGTCGTTGGATTGCACCGATGTACGAAATTCGAATGCAATTACAACGTCTAAACGCAGATACGCTCGATCAACACATGGTCATTAACAGCACAGGGGAATTACGTTTACTACAACGTGATATTGCCAATGTGGTGAAGCGTTTACATTTTAGTTTTCTTGAACTGAAAGAACATACTGAGCAGACTGAGGATGATTTGCGTCGTACTTTGGATACCCTAGAAGTTCAAAACATTACTTATAAACAAGCACGTGACCAAGCGATTTTATCGAATCAGTCTAAATCGGTATTTTTGGCGAATATCAGTCATGAATTACGCACACCGCTCAACAGTATTGATGGTTTTATTCACCTGATGTTGCGTCAAGATAATTTGAGCAATGATCAAAGCCTATATTTACAAACCATTCGTAAATCTTCAGCACATCTTTTGGCATTAATTAATGATGTACTGGATTTTTCAAAAATTGATGCAGGAAAATTAGAGCTTGAAACTGCCCCTTTCGATCTTGAAGAAGCAATTTTTGATGTGATGGATATGTTGTCGCCATTGGCAGCACAAAAGCATATCGAAATGGCGTTTTATTTTGCAGACAATGTACCCAAATACGTGATTGGTGATGCTTTACGTTTCAAACAAATTTTGACCAATTTAATTTCCAATGCGATTAAATTCACCCCAGATGGTGAAATTATTGTCCGTGCCCGTATGGAGCATGATGATATTGGACAATGCTTACTGCACTTTAGTGTCCAAGACAGTGGGATTGGTCTTAGTGGTACAGACCGTAAAAAACTTTTTGAATCATTCTCCCAAGGCGATGCATCGGTTACTCGTCAATTCGGCGGTACAGGCTTAGGTCTAGCCATTTCCAAACAGCTTGTGCATCTCATGCATGGTCAAATTGGTTTTGAGGATAACCAAGAACGCGCACCGACTGAAAAAGGCTCGACTTTCTGGTTTACCGCAATGCTTGCGGTCAATGAAGATGAAGATATTGTTCATCCATCATTTAGCGAACAAAAAGTGGTGTCATACTTGGCACATCCTGCGACTGCAAATGTATTGCGTCATTATCTTGAAGATTATCAAGTCCAGCACAATGAAGCGCAGTCGATCCTCGACTTGTTTAGTCGCTTAAATAGCTTAGGACAGGATACAGATAATACATGGTTGATCGTCGATCATAGTGGCGATACTGAAGCATTACTGAAAGAAATTCGTGGTCGTTATCAAGGGCATTTGGCTGTTTATGGCTATCAAATGTCACTTGATCCAAATATGCTCAGTGAATATAAAGCACGTCCCTTGTATCAACCTTTAAGTCGTAGTTCGGTCATTCAACTACTCAGCAATAAACCTGTCTTTGAGCAAGAACAACACAAAGACTTTAAAGGACAAGATTTACATATCTTGGCAGTTGATGATCATTTACCAAACCTAATTGTGCTTGAAGCTTTATTGGGTGAATTGAATGTCAAAACCACTAAAGCACAAAGTGGGCAAGAAGCCTTAACCATTATCCAACAAGGCATTGAACAAGGTTCAAAACCTTATGATCTAGTGTTTATGGATATTCAAATGCCTGTAATGTCAGGGATTGATACCACCCGTGCGATTCGCTCTTTGGAATCAACATTAGATGGTATGCGTATGCCAATTATTGCACTTACTGCACATGCTTTAGCGGATGAAAAGCAAAAATTATTGAAAGTGGGTATGGATGATTACGTCACTAAACCAATTCAAATTGAACAAATCATTCAAATCCTCACCAATTGGACATCAGATAAATTTATCCAACAGAAACAACAAACCAATGAAAATAAAGTCTATATCGAGGCATTTAATACCGATATTTTAGATTGGAAACAAAGTCTTGCTTTAGCTGCCAATAAAGAAGATTTGGCACAAGATTTATTAAAAATGTTGGTCGATAGTTTTCCAACGGAACTGGATGAGATAGAGCAACTGATCGAGTTGGAAGACTTTCCGCAACTTGAACACGTCTTACATCGTTTATACGGCGCAACCCGTTATGTGGGTACACCAAAATTACAACGAGTCACTGGTGAATTTGAACAGTTCATTTCTACACTCCGCAAAGAACGTCGTAAAGCAGATGAAAACTTTATCCAAGAAGTTCTACGCCGTTTAGATGATCTACAAGTGGCTATTCGTGAAGTAGAAACTGCTGCACAACAAATTTTACCGAATTAGATTTCGATCAGTTCAATTGAGCAGTTTAAATTTTTTTTAAATTGCTTCAACTGTTTTTAGCATCGTCAATGGATAGATTTAAAATTTTCTGTGACTCTCCTGTCATGTAACTCTACCATGCTCATGCTATGCTGATAACCAAGGAAAAAAGAGTCTAGATCATGGCACTATTACATATTGAAAAAAATAACGGCATCGCAACAGTTTCACTAAACCGCCCAGATAAACGTAATGCAATGAGCTTTGCTTTACTCAAAGAACTGGTCAAAACTGCTGAAAAAATCAAAAAAGATCGTAGTATCCGCGTGGTGATTTTAACTGGTGAAGCCAATGTATTTAGTGCTGGGATTGATCTTGCAGATTTGAACAGCCCGAACAATAGAGCTTTTGCAGCGTGGGAATTGATTAAGCCAGGACAAAGCTTATTTCAAAAAGCTTTTCTAATTTGGCAAGAACTACCTGTACCTGTGATTGCTGCAATTGAAGGTTTCTGTTTTGGTGCTGGGATGCAATTAGCTTTAGCTGCGGATATTCGTATTGCACATCCAGAAACTAAAATGTCGATTATGGAAAGTCGTTGGGGCTTAGTGCCTGATATGGGTTTAACTCGTTCGATCAAAGGTGTGATTGGTATTGATCTAGCCAAAGAACTCACCTTAACAGCACGAATTTTTGATGGTAATTATGCCAAAGAGATTGGACTCATTACTCATATAGATGAATCACCATTGGTAAAAGCTCAAGCCATTGCCGAAGAAATGCTACAGCGTTCTCCTGACGCACTTGCAGCAGCAAAACGTGTCCTAGACGCAATGGAACATGAACCAAAGAAATCTTTACGCTTAGAAAAAATTTGGCAGCTCAAATTACTTTTGGGCAAAAACAGTCAAATTGCACGCAAAAAGGATAAAAATCCTGAAATGCAATTTGTACCACGTCAGTTTAAGTAAAAAACTTCAATCGACTTAAACCAATGACTGATTCAGAAATCGTTTTGAATCAGTCAAAATTGAAAACACGATTCAAAATGGTTGAGTAATAAAATGAATTTTGACCGTCATAGTAAAATTGCATTCCTCGGTATGGGGTTAATGGGAAGCCGTATGGCAACCCGATTAATCCAAGCAGGTTTTCACGTTGCGGTATGGAACAGAACAGCAACTGCCTGTAAAGCTTTAATTGATATGGGCGCACATCCATTAGAACTGACACAAATTTCAGACTACCCCATCATTCTCAGTTGTCTTGCCGATGATCAAGCCGTGCAAAGCGTATATAACTCGATTGAGCCATATGTAATTAAAAATCAAGTGATTGTAGATTTCTCAAGTTTGTCTGTGGATAAAACCAAGCAGCTTGCAGAACAAGCAAAAAACAAACAAGTGACGTGGATTGACTCCCCTGTTTCAGGCGGAACAGCAGGCGCTGAAAATGGCACACTCGTCATCTTTGCAGGTGGTGATGCGGAAACGATTCAAGATTTAAGCATTGTTTACAACGTACTTTCTCAACGTGTGACTTGCATGGGTGGAACAGGTACGGGACAAGCGACGAAAATCTGTAACCAATTAATTGTGGCTGCAAATAGTACACTCATTGCAGAAGCGGTGGCACTTGCAGATCAAGCAGGTGTGGATACCACATTACTTGCACCCGCACTTGCAGGCGGTTTCGCTGATTCAAAGCCCTTTCAAATCCTTGCACCACGCATGGCGACCCATACTTTTGAACCAGTACAATGGAAAGTTCAAACCTTATCAAAAGATTTAAACAACGCTGTCCAACTTGCACAGCAATTCAATTTAAATATTCCAGTTGCGCAACTCGCTTTAAGTCGACTACAAGACCATCAAAATAATGGCTTTGCTGAATCTGACTTAGCGACAGTGATTCAGCATGTCGAAGTAAAATAGGCGATGTATTTAAGATATATACGACTTCAGCATAAACATATTGAAAAATAGTCCATTGCCAACTACATTGGAGATGAAAGCCCATTCACGCAAGGAGCAATTATCATGACTAAACTCGCAGTAAATCTCTCGATGATCTTTACTGAAGTCCCACTCATTGAGCGTTTTGCTTTAGCGCATAAACATGGTTTTCACAATATTGAGATTCAATTTCCCTATGAATTAAGCATCGAAGAGATTCAAGCTCAACTGGAACTACATGATTTACATATTTGCCTAATCAATGTTCCGGCGGGTGACTTAATGCAAGGTGGTGATGGTCTAGCAGGTATTCCAGGACGTGAAGTCGAATTTCATCAGGCACTCATACTTGCGATTGAATACGCAGATGCTTTGAATGTGCCGAGTGTGAATATTCTCGCTGGAAAGCAACCAACTGACGCTGACTTACTTCCCTGCCTAAATACTTTAGCCAATAATTTAAAACTCGCATCCCACATGTTGTCTGATCATGATATTCAACCAGTTTTTGAAATGATCAATGGTACAGATATGCCTCGTTTCTTGGTTCAAAATATCGCCCAAGCACAAGAAATGCTTGAAGCAGTACAACATCCAGCCTTAAAAATGCAATTTGATTGCTACCACATGGCAATGATGGGTGAAGAGGTATTAGCAGTATTACAAGAAAATATAGACTGGATTGGGCATATTCAATTTGCAGACTGCCCAGGTCGCCATGAACCAGACACCGCACAAATTGATTATTTATCTATTTTTACATGGCTAAAACAAAGCACCTATACAGGCTACATTGCTGCGGAATATCGCCCACAATCTCATTCCAATCAATCATTTGCGTGGATGGATAAATATTTCTCTAACAACCATAGCTACTAAATAAACAATTTTATCGAGCTAGAGATGCGTTCTAAAATTTGTATTTTTTAGCCAAAAGCGCTATATTAGAAGGTGAGATATTGTTTGGAAAACACACTTTATATGAATTTAGAACCATCGCCCAGCGCTTCTAATTCTCACGAACTTGCAATGAACACTCGCAATCAAGACCTAAAGACTTGTTTAAAAGTTGTACAAGAAGCCCTACTTGATGTAAAAGCAAAAGATATTCTTGAACTTGATGTAAGCTCAATCAGCAATGTTGCAGATGCAATTGTAATTGCAAGCGGTACATCAACTCGTCATGTTAAAGCACTTGCTGACAACGTTGCTGAAGAAGCACGTAAAGCGGGTTTTCGCCCAATCGGTGTAGAAGGCGAAAGAGATGCTGAATGGATCCTGATTGATTTAGGATTTGTTGTTGTGCATGTTATGCTACCAACCGCACGTAAATTTTATGATTTAGAAAGTTTATGGCGTGTAAGCCCTGAAAGTGTTGCTTAACTTTCAATAGATAGAAATAGTTTATAAAAAGCGACGTTCATGTCGCTTTTTTAATGTGCAAATTATTCATGAATTTCAGTTATCGGGATCATCTTGCGCATCATTTGAAATACGATATAAGCGATACCAAAACTCCAAACAAAGTTGATCAAAACGCCTACCCCTTGCTCCCATAAGGTTGCTCTATTCATCAGCCCCACGACTGAATCATTGAATAAAGATACAGCAAGTGTTCCCCAAATTCCGCAGAAACCATGCACCACTATCACCTCTCGGACATGTTTTGAATCAATCCAACGTGTTAATAAATGTGGCGTTTGTAGGGTCAAAAATCCAGCAACCATCCCAATAATCAATGCAGATGAAATCTGAACAAAGCCACAACTTGCTGTGATTGCAACCAGTCCACCTAAGGCAGATTTAATTAAATCTGCCCAAGAACTCATTTTACGATAAAAGATAAGAGAGAATATAAACGAAGCGAATATTGCTCCGAGTAGAGCTGAAAATGCATTAAATACAATATTACTAATCTCAATATGAATTGAAGTAATATAAATGACGTTTAGACCAGACCAAGCCAGCCATAATATAAAACCCGCCAATGCAAATGCTAAAATTTTATAATCTTCAAAAATTTTATCTTGTTTATGTAGCTCTATTTTTCGCTGTGACTTAAAAATCAGATACCCCGCTAGAACAATCCATGCTGCCATAGAATGCACAACTGTAGATCCTGCAAAATCAATAAAGCCAAGTTTTTGCAGCCAACCGCCACCCAAAACCAAGTTCCCCCAAGACCAACTTCCAAAGAAAGGAAAAATGATTGCGGAAATAATAAAACTCATGATTGCGTAAACAGAAATAGGTGCAGTATTCGGAATAATACGCCCAACGATTGTGGTAATGGTGGTCGCCATTAAGGTATAAAAAAAGACTAAATTCCAATGCCAGCCATGCATGTTATGACTAATTTGCTTAAGGTTTTCAAACCACCCCAACTCAGCAATGATAAAACAGAAAAGACCAAAGCATGCTGTACCGAGAATTGCAAAAATATAATTAATCAATAAACAAATAATGCTTTTTGCATTATTTTCATAACCGCCTTCCGCAACAGCAAAACCAGCCTGCATTAATATGACAAAAACACCACCTAGAAATAATAATTTATAATCTGTTAATAGATTAAAAGCATGAATATCACTTTCTAAAGTTGAGGCAAAGCAAGCTGGCGTCAGTATGATTAAAATTAAACTGAGCAAGAATTTTAATCGAGCCATATAAAACCGCCCCAAAATTTTTAATTATTTTTAGCAAAACTTGCGTAACAATAATGAATAATTTTGAACTTGAATAATAACAATATCGCAATTATAGACATTTTTGAGTAAAAATACACACTTACATTTTATAGTCTATATCATGAACTATTGTTCTGATTAATTTCAATCACTTGAATTTTCAGCATGCCCTAATGCCAAAATATTTTTTAAACAAATAGTCAATTTTAAACTGGTAAATTAGGGTCTGTTGACATTTCATAAATA
>NZ_SGSW01000029.1:0-54630 GCF_004209125.1 Acinetobacter sp. WCHAc060033
ATAAGGCTTCTTTAACCCCGTGTTTATTTAGGTCAGAAAGTTTTGAAAATAATCTAAAAAACACTTGTAAATTCGATGTACTACGAGTATTTTAAATACAATACAGTTTTTTATGAACGACATAAAGATGTTAAAGCAACCTGTTATCGCTACTTCTTATTATTTCTGGCAATACTTTAGATAATTGCCTGAAGTCGTTCGGGCACTGAAAAATGGTTGCCCACCAAGTTAATACCTGATCGGCAACCCTGATCAGGTTTTTTTATGCCTATGTGTCAAAATTTAGCTTGAATAAATATGTTTTAAAATTTGGAGAATATCATGATGAAATTTAACGATGTGTACTTTAGCAACTTTTATTGGTCTTATTTTAGTCAAATGCAAACTTTAATACGCCATTCGAAACGATCACAGACGCTCAAATAAAAGCTCGGACTGAATAAGAGTCCAAAGGAATACATCATGAATGCTTTAAATATTGCTTTACAACAAAATCAAACGACAGAAACTGAACTTAGTTTGCCTGCACAATTAAAAGAAAAATTTCCATTAGAACAACACTATGCATTGCAAATAGCAGAACAACGCCAAACGATCCAAAATATTTTAAATGGTACGGATTCTCGTTTAATGGTCATCACAGGACCATGTTCAATCCATGATGAAAAATCAGCACTTGAATACGCTTCAAAACTCAAAAAACTTCAAGAAAAAGTTGCAGATCAAATCTTCATAGTGATGCGTACTTATATTGAAAAACCACGTACAACAGTAGGTTGGAAAGGCTTTTTATATGACCCTCATTTAGATGGTTCTGCTGATATGCAACTCGGATTAGAAAAATCACGTCAGCTATATCTCGATATTATTGAAATGGGCTTGCCAATTGCAAGTGAGATTTTAAGCCCGATGGCAACAGGTTACTTTGATGATTTATTGGCTTGGGGTGCGATTGGTGCACGTACCAGTGAATCACAAATCCATCGTGAAATTTCAAGCCATATGCCATACAGTATTGGCTTCAAGAATGGTACAGATGGTTCAATTCAAATCGCTTTAGATGCAATTCAGTCGGCAAGCCATCCTCATCAATTTTTAGGCATGAGCCAAAAAGGCACGCCAAGTATATTACAGAGCCTGGGTAATCCATTGGCGCACATCATCCTACGTGGTTCAAATACGGGAACGAATTATGATGCAGTGTCGATCCAACATATTCGCAATAAACATCAAGGAAAGTTACCTGCTTTGGTGATTGATTGTAGTCATGGCAATAGCCATAAAGACCCACTCAAACAACCGTTGGTACTACAACAAATTATTCAAGAACGTCATTTAACTCAAGTCCGTGGTGTGATGTTAGAAAGTCATTTGGTCGATGGCAATCAAAAGATTTCTTGTGATATGACTTATGGTCAGTCTGTGACTGATGGTTGTCTAGGTTGGGATAAAACTGAAAAATTATTGTTAGATGTCGCAGAGCAATTATCTGCGAAAGTTTTGTTGGAAACAGCTTAATAATTGAAAATTGGAACAAAAAAAGATCAGAATAATTCTGATCTTTTTTATTGCGAACATTTACGAATAACCTGAGTCTTAAAGACCTGCTTCGTATTCGCTATTGCTCAATAACTTTTCAACATCCGCAATATTGTTAGGTTTGATTTTATAAATCCAACCCTTGCCATATGGGTCATCATTGACAAAATCTGGGTCATCTTCAAGTGCAGTATTCACTTCAACCACTTCACCAGATACAGGTGCATGAATATCAGATGCTGTTTTTACAGACTCAACTACACCTGCTTGTGCGCCTGCAACAACTTGGCTTCCGACTTCTGGTGCTTCAACATAAACTAAATCACCTAAAGCATCTTGAGCATGATCAGAAATACCAGTAATCACCAGATCACCTTCAATTTTTACCCACTCATGTGTACTTGCATACTTCAAATCTGAAGGATGATTCATAATGACTCCTCAATTAATCCATTTATTTTTGTTAAGCGTTATACAGGTTTTTACATTAAAACAAAAGGCAAAGATATTGATAATCTTATTCATAGAATCCAATAAGATCATCGAATCAGGAAAAGATTCTCTATGATTTGCCCCTTATAAATAAGGATCTTTGCGCCAACTACTCGGGCTACGACCACTCCAACGCTTAAATGCACGGCTGAAATTAGCAACATCACTATAGCCAAGTTCATCCGCAATCTGCTCTAAGGTGTAATCCGTTCGAGAAAGCAAAGAGGTCGCATGACGGTAACGAACTTCATCGACAAGGGTTGAGAACGATGTACGTTCCGCAGCCAATTGACGTTTCAAAGTTCGATCTGACATGTGCAAGCGATCAGCAACATTTTCAATACTCAAATAATGCTGTTCAGAATGGGTCAAAATATCGCGTACGCGCATAGCGAGACGACGGCGCTCCCCCAATGCCGAAAGTTCTGCTTCACATTGATTGATTGCAATTTGACTGGCGATTGGGTCAGCATTGACCATTTTTAAGCCGAGATAGGATTTATCAAAACTTGCAATCAAATGTGGCTGTTCAAAACGCATATTATATAAAGGCGAAAGTTTTTCGATGTAAGTATCGAAACCATCTGGCTTCGGAAAATCGAAGTCAATATCGCCTTTTAAATCATCAATGCCAGTGAGCGCCTTTGCCATGGTCATGATACCAAAGGTCAGCCCCATCACAATTTCTGTGCGTAAAGGTTCAATTTCAATATCACATTGTAGTTGTAAAGTTGCTTTTTCACCAAAAGTTGAGAAATACAATTGCAAAAAAGGCATACGTAACTGAATAAAACGGTTTGCCAAAACCAAAGCATCAGTAATGTCATTGGCAGTCATAATTGCATAGCCAATGAAACCATGAATTGAAATACGCATTTGAGTCCCTAAATGGAAACCAAGGGTACTTTCACCTGTCAGCTTTAATGCATGCTTGACCAATTCATTGGCAATAGGTGTCGGAATTCGACATTCAGGCTCTGCAAGTTGTTCGCTGGTAAAATTAAACGGAGCGAAAAGGCTCTCTGCACTATAGCCCCAACGAGAGACGATATCTAATAATAAAAGTCCATATACACCAGGAATTCCCTGATCTTGGCGAGCTGAGACTGTTTTCATGTGCTTTCCATTGCGCTCAAGATTGTTTCTATTTCTTTAATCATATTGTCATGAAATATGGAAAAAACCTTAAATATTGTAAGACAAATTAAGGATTAATATGCATCAAAATTACGTTTAAAAACCACAATTTTAGTGGTAGAAATAAGCAATACATCATCAAATTGATTTTTCGCTTGAGTGACATACGCGACAATAGCACGATCGTTTTTTGTTCTCGATGGCGTGATTGAAACAATTTCAACATCGACATGAATTTTATCGCCAACGCGTGTCGGTTTTGGCCACCTTAAACTTGATTCAGAGCCAATTAAACCATAAGCGACAGGGAAGCACTCTGTCCAAAGACGCATCGTAACAGCAGATGTATGCCAACCACTAGCAGCTAAACCTTGGAAAATAGGATGGTCTTTGGCTTTTTCAGGATCTGTATGAAAAACTTGGGGGTCGTATTTACCAGCAAACTCTAAAACTTCTTCTAAAGTCATTTCATATTCACGACTTTGAAAATGATCACCAACATTTAAATCTTCTAAATACAACATCTTTTATACATTTCCTTTTACATACAATATCTAAACATGATGACTTTGTAAGCATGAAACAAATGATCTGAATATTTTAGATCGTCGTTATGCAATTTCAATGACTGTATTGCCACCATATACATTATTTTTTTAAGTGAATCATTATCCAAGTGTTGGACAATATCATTCCACAAATCTTTTAATCACATCGCATTTTGAAAATTCTTGAATCTAATGAAAATACGACCAAAGTTCATTTTGGAAAATATGACGGATATTTTCAAATGTGCGGATTAAAGTGTTTTAAGCATCCAAATTTCACATGCATGGCTATGACCTGTATCACCTTTAGGTTGAGCCAAATGCTCAAAATCCAGTTTTTCATAGAGTTTGACCGCTTGCCAAAGGTCTTTGGTGGTTTCTAAATAACATGCGCTAAAACCATTTTGCTTTGCAAATTCAAAAGCATTGTCTAGAATTTTTTTAGCAAAGCCTAAACCACGTAGTTCTGATAAGAAATACATTTTCTGAATTTCAACAATTGAAGTATCACCTTTGAGTGGAGATAAGCCACCACCACCAACAACACGACCTTTGTGATCTTCAATTACCCAATATTGTGCATTTTCTTGAGAATAAACTTGATAGAGATCATCCAAAATTAGATCTGCCACGGCGAAGCCAGACTCTGGTGCGAGTCCAAATTCTTGAGAAACCTCACGAATGACTTGTGCAATTGCTGCATTGTCTTGCTGTTGTATGGGACGAATTGAATACATAAATAATGAAAATAAAAAAGCGATGAATTTTTATATCAAAAAACTCATCGCTTGTGTTGTGCTTAAAATTTAACTGCTTAAAATTTTATCAATATAAAGCATTTACTGGTCTTATATTGAAAATCAAGTTAAATCTTATTTCAATTCACTAGAAGATTTCCCCAGTTCACGGCGTGCAATAATCAGTTGTTGAATCTGTTGTGTACCTTCAAAAATATCGAGAATTTTTGAATCACGTGCCCATTTTTCTAACAATTCTTCTTCGTTATAACCAACACTTGCCGCCAGTTCGACACATTTTAGGGTGATTTCATTACAAATACGACCCGCTTTGGCTTTGGCAATCGAAGCTTCACGCGAGTTTGGCTTTTTATTGTCAGCCATCCATGTTGCTTTAATCGTCAATAAACGCGCTGCTTCCCATTCAGCTTCCATACGGTAAATCTGTGCGGCTAAATTTGAAGTTTGTAAATAAGGCGTTGCATAGTTTGGATCAAGCTGGTCTTTAAAGATTTCTTTGATACGCTCTAGCGATGCTTTGGCACAACCAACAGCCATTGCAGCAACCAATGGACGAGTATTATCAAAAGTTTCCATCACACCAGCGAAGCCTTTGGCAACATCAATTTCCTCATTTCCAAGTAAGTTTGCAGGAGGTACACGACAGTCAATAAAACTGATTGCAGCAGTATCAGAAGCTTTGATACCTAACTTATGTTCAAGGCGCTCAACTTTCATGCCTGGTGTACCTTTAGGTACAACAAAAGACTTAATTGCAGCACGACCAAGTTTTTTGTCTAAAGTCGCCCAAACCACAACAGAGTCAGCACGTTCACCAGAGGTGACGAAAATTTTCTCACCATTGAGAATATAGTCATCCCCATCTTTTGTTGCTGTAGTACGAATCGCAGCTGAATCCGAACCACAACCTGGTTCAGTGATCGCCATTGCAGCCCAAGTGCCTTTAAAGCGTTCTAGCTGTTCGTCATTGGCAACTGCAGCAATTGCAGAGTTTCCTAAACCTTGGCGTGGCATAGAAAGTAGTAAACCAGTGTCGCCATAACACATTTCAATGATGCCCAAAGCTGTGGACATATTGGTACCATTTTTATTACTGGCATCTTTATCGCCACGTTTATTAATCGCAGCGCCTGCATTCAAACCATCACCACCATCATTCATGCCATCAAGCAATGAAGCAAGCATGTCCAATTCTTTTGGATAGGCATGTTCCGCCTTGTCGTATTTACGTGAAATCGGGCGTAGTACATTCAGTGCAGTTTCATGCGCTTGATCTACAAGCATTTTGAATTTTTTCGGATTTTGTAAATTCATGATCTATATCCTGTAATCTTTATATTTTTAATTAAGCATGTAAGCCTGAATGTAATATTGCTGTTGAGCGTAAGTCACGATACCAACGTTCAGCAGGGTGTTCTTTGGTAAAGCCGTGTCCACCCAAGATTTGCACACCATCAGTACCAATTTTCATTGATTTTTCTGCACAAAGCAGACGCGCTAAATACGCTTCACGATGGAAAGGTAAACCAGATTCTGCAAGGCTTGCAGCATTTAAAATCAACATACGCATCGCATCAATTTCGATCGCCATATCAGCGATCATGAAGGCAACACTTTGACGATGTGAAATAGGCTCACCAAATGCTGTACGTTCATTGGCATATTTGATGCTGTATTCTTTCACTGCTTCAGCAGTACCGACTGCCATTGCACACCACATCAAATTTCCTAAATCAAGGAAATAGCTATAGTTAAAGTCTTCATCACCTAAGCGTTGAGCAGGGGTATTTTCAAATTTTAAGGTCACTGTTTCAGTGGCTTTTAAACCCATTGCTGGAGATTTTTTAACAGTAATAGTGTGGTCACGATTCACCACAAAAACTTCAGGCTTGCCGTTGAAGTCAGCACTAACAAGGAAAAGATCTGCAGTTTCGCCTAATAATACTAAAGTTTTTTCACCTGAAATGCTGAAAGCACCATTAGATGAAGTTGCTTTAGTTTTCAATAACATTGGATTAAATGCAGGCGTTGCTTCTTGTACTGCAAAAGTTGCTTGAATTTCTGCATCATTGGCAAAGGCGGGCAAATAAGTTGCTTGTACTGTTTCCGAACCCCATTGTGTAAGTGCATTGATCACACTAAATGTTGAAAGCAAACCTGCTGCCAAAGAGAAATCACCTTTGGCTAAACGTTCAGCGATCAGAATATTACTGACAATATTCTTTTCAGATGCAACACCACCCAAAGCTTCTGGTAGGGCATAGTAATTAAGCCCTAGATCAATACTATGTTGCCAAAGTTCTGCAGGAAACTTTTCATCATGATCTGCTTGATGCGCCAAAGGATAAAGTACTTCAGCTGCAAATTGATCCATGGCATCCACAGTCATTTGCTGTTCTTCAGTTAAACTCAGATCAAATAATGATTTTTGTTGGTTTGGTAAACGTTGTTTAGTGACATTTGAATCCGATTTAAACGCTTTTTGTGTCGCACTGAGCGTTTTAAAACCTGCTTTTGAACCTTGATAAAGTGATTTTTCAATAAACTTACGTAATTTGAATTGATCAAGTAAGTCACTTCCAGCAATTTTTGTAATTAGATTTAAGCCCAAGCCCTGAGCTTTGTTTACCATATTGGACATTCCACAGTACCTTGTTTTTGATGTTGGTATGGCAACATCCTGACATGCAAATATTGAAAAAACTATGTCAAAGCTGACAAAGTGGTTGACCTTTGATGAATGGTTGTTAATGTTTTAATTATGTATTTAACTATTTGTAATTCAATAATTATTTATATATAAAAATACCCAACAAATGTTGGGTATTGGTAAAGTTGACATTTTGAGAAATTAAAGTCAGTCGCTATTCAAGCCATTAAACAAATGGCGTAATCATTTTACGAACATTGGTTTTTGCTTCAATCACGGTCATAAATGTATAAGCACCAATGAATTTACGACTAATAAACATAAATTCTTTAGGTGGAACACTGAAATAACGTGAAGCCATTGATTTAGACGCACGTTGCATCACACGACTATGTAATTGGCTCTTTTTCCAGTCATAGCGATTATGATCATCCATCACACCCGCTGGGAGGTCTGGATTGTTTAAAGGTGTACTAAATGCTTCTGTTGCGAGTAAAAATACTTTTGCCATATCTGGTTTGATACTGAGTGGCATGCCATCAAAAAATTCATAGCCAGACATTGAGTGAACCATTGCTTCAGCGTCATGGTTGTAGCCAGCTTTGATCAAGTTGCAAGCCACAGTCAATAATTGATGATCAAACTGACGGATTGCACCGAAGTCTAACAAAATAATTTTATCTTGAATGTCGTCACCATTGCCTAAACGAACCAAGTAATTACCAAAGTTCGGGTCAGTTTGCATCTCACCCCATTCAAACAACTCACGAACAGCAATTTCAAGTGAAGCTTCTCCTAACTGATTACGACGTTCTTGAGGGAGAGACAGCATCACGGGGCTATTGATCGGCACGCCACGTTCGAAAGTCATACATAACACTTGGTCTGTACAATAGTCATCAATAATTTGTGGCACACCATAACGCGCATCGTTTTTTAATCTTTCAGCGAAACGACGGGTGGTTGCAGCTTCAACACGATAATTCACCTCACGATGCATCATTTCGCGGACTTCATCAAACCATTGGTCAAACTCACGTGTTTGCGGAACCATGCGGGTGAGCTTAAGCATGTTTTTAAATAAACTCATATCTGAGTCAATCGCATCCGCGACACCAGGATATTGAACTTTTAAAACCAGTTCTAAACCATCTGACTTACGTGTCGCACGATGAACTTGAGCAAGAGAAGCTGTACCGATTGGTTCATGATCAATGGTTAAATCATCCAGTTTAGAACCCAATTGGCGTGTTAATTGTTCTTTAATTGCAGGCCAAGCCAAAGCAACCGTTTGATTATTTAACGTATTTAGGGCTTGAGTGATTTCTTCTGGTAAAAAATGCTCACCATAAAGTGCCATCATTTGACCAATTTTAACGATAGAGCCTTTCAGTTTTCCGATTTCTTGAACAAGATAATTGGCTTGTTCTTTCATCGCTTGTTTACGCTTTTTTTCTTTTTCCTCTTCACTTGAAAAGATTGAACTTGCACTTGAAGCTGCCCAGCGCGTACCTGCTAATAATGATGCTTTCGCAATGGATAATCGACGATCCATAGAAGAGGTTTTTAACTGTTTGAGCTTTTCGTTCTGATCAGACATGAAGATGAAATCCTTTATAAGCGATTCGAAAAGTGAAGGAACTGTAAAGAATATTACATGTTATGGTGCTATTTAAATAGCTCAATTCGCTGAATGGAATGGTAATTTTGTACTTTAAGTTTGAAAAGGTATAACAATCAACTGATCCGATTGGAAAAACTACATTCTAAATTGAATTTTAATCTCATGTTTTTGTATCAATAACTGCTTATTTGACTCAATATGGCTTTGGATCAATTCTTTAATACTTGGATCGGTGAAACCAAGGGCATAACCTTTTACAATGATAATGCTCGGTAAACTAAAGAAAAAATATTTTACATCATCAATGCTTGGTGCTTCAAAAACACCTTGCTCAGTTAAGATTGTTTGTAAATAACGTTTTTCACTTTGAACAGAAGCAGAAGATTCATCTTCCCACCAAGATTGGCGCATTGCCATAAGGTTATTGTGTTTATAACTCATAAGATTTGAAACTACTTTAATGGAAAGTATTCAAAATTATATGGGAACAAAACTTTAAGAAATCAAGAGATAAGTTTAAAAATTGTATTTAAGTTCGTAAGTAAGATGATTTTTTGTTAGTCTTTTGCGTCATTTTTCATTTTAAAGACCTAAGGAATAGGGAAATGATGGCAAAATTTAAATATATACTGATCATAAGTTCTATTTTAACGACTCAGGTGAATGCTGATCGTTGTTTTCTTGGGCAGACTAAGGCAAATATTCAAAGTTGTGAAATAGATGAGGGCTTTGTCGCTGGTGCTCGACAAGTAAATTTACAATTCCAAGATAAAATCTATCAAATTCAATATGAAAGTTGCCAAAATGAATTGGATGATGGCGTTTGTTCAAAAGCCCATATTCAAATTAATCAGGGGGCAACATTGAATGCTAAAAGCTATTTAAGAGATGGAAATAGCCAAAAAATTATTTCTGATCAACAATGGGACTCAACTGTCTATGATTGTGTTAAAACGACCAATCAAAAAATTGATATTTGTTGGAAATAGGGAAGTATTTGAGAGCTAAGTTCATTTATCATATTGATATTTAATTAAATTTTGATCCTTTGTTTTTAAATCAATAACGACTTATGTGATTCAATCTGAGGTTCGAGTAATATTTTATTCGAATCTGTAAGCAGACTGTATAGGCTTTTAATTTTGATTAACTTGATCAATATTTCGCTTGATTTGTGCTAAAAATATACAATAATAATGAAACAATAAATCTAAAAATACAGGTGCTTCTTGAAATTTTTTTTGGGGCTATTCACGCTTCTATTATGTATGCAAAGTGCTATTGCTGACGTATATACCTGCACCTATAAAGGGCAAACAGTCTATCAAGGTAAACCTTGTCCAAACTCAGTAAAAACAAAATTAAATGTTCCTCAGCAGGCTTTGGCTTATTTAACAGATACTCAAAAATATAAACTTTGGAAAGCAGCGCGAGATCCTCAAATAGGAATGACTGGAGATCAAATTATCAAAGCTACATATTGGGGAGCCCCAAATCGTAAAAGCGCATATACCACTTCAAGAGGCAAGGATGAGCTTTGGTATTATACTGATTTAGGCTATATCACATTCAAAAATGGTAAAGTTACTTCAATTAGCGAAAATAGTGGCTCTGATTAGCACATTTGATCGAAATTTAGAGCCTGACTATCATTTGAATGTGTAAATAAATTGTAAAAGTGATGATCAATGAAGCCTATCAATTGAATTTTATTTGAAATCTTTTAAACTCAGAAAGATTATTTTTAAATTAGAAGAATGATTTTTAATTGGGGAATTTTGATGCAAATGAAATATTGGGGAATCGCTCTCGCTTTATTATTACCAATACAAGCAAAAGCAATCGGCTATAGTTCAGATTATATTAGTTGTATGAATTCGGCAGGAAATAGTACAAGTTCTATTACCCGTTGTATGAAATCTGAATTTAATGATCAAGATGATCGTATGAAATCATTGTTTAAAAAGACCTTAGATTTATATACGAGTAAAGAAAAGAAACTACAAAAAAAATATCAAAAAACATGGCTTAAAATGCGCAGTGAACAATGTGGCAAAAGTCAAAAATCAGCATCTGATACTTATGCGATGAAATACTATAATTGCGCGTTAAAACAAACGGTAACCCGTGCAAATATGCTAGAGAAACTGACTTATCGTTTATGATGATGATTGTCTAAAAATGAATTGCATTTAAATTGTAGTAAATGCTTATAAATGTCATGCAAAACAAGGTATCATAAGGCGTTTTAAATTATGACCTTGGAGAAACCTTAAGTGGATCGACCGACTATTAGCCCTGAACATTTACAGGAAGCTGCTGAAAACCTTGTTACAATTCGCGATTTTATTCGATTTGGGGTTACAGCTTTACGTCAATACGATGCACATTTAGGTCAAGGTACAGAAGATTATTTTGCTGAAAGTTCAGCACTCGTTCTACAAACTATGTCTTTGGACTGGAATGCAGACAATGAAATTTTAGATGCTAAATTATTACCGAGTGAAAAAGCTGAATTTTTAAGCCTTTTAGAACGTCGAATCAATGAACGTGTTCCAACATCGTATTTATTAAACTTGGCTTATTTCTTTGGTAAACCATTTTATGTCGATGAGCGCGTATTAATTCCACGTTCACCGATTGCGGAATTAATTGAAAATCGTTTTGCGCCTTATTGCTTAGATGAAAATGGTCAAGCACGTGAAGGCGTAAACAATCTACCTGAAAATGCCAATCCAAAAACACCACAGCGTATTTTAGATATGTGCACAGGTTCTGGATGTATTGCGATTGCTTTGGCTTATGCATTCCCAGACTCAGAAGTGGATGCGACAGATATTTCAAAAGAAGCTTTAGAAGTGGCTTCAATCAATACTGAACACCATGACAAACAATATCAAGTTGCGTTACTTGAGTCTGATTTGTTTGCTAAAATTCCTGCTGAAAATCAATATGATTTGATTGTTTCAAACCCACCGTATGTGGATGCAGAAGACATGGCGGATCTTCCAGATGAATTTCATCATGAGCCAGAGCTTGCACTTGCAGCAGGTCAAGATGGTTTGGATCTCGTCCGTAAAATGTTAGCGCAAGCACCTGATTACTTAACAGAAGATGGTTTGATCGTCATTGAAGTCGGTAATTCTGAATGGGCAATGAAACAAAACTTTAACACCATTGATTTTTATTGGTTGCAGTTCCAAAAAGGTGGTACTGGTATTTTTGCCCTCACTGCTGAACAATGTCGTACATTCCGTGATTTATTTATTCAGTCTATTCAAGCTTAAGGAGTCGTGAGCATGGCAGGTAATAGTATAGGACAACTCTTCCGTGTAACGACTTGTGGTGAATCTCACGGCGTAGGCTTAATGGCAATCGTTGATGGTGTACCGCCAGGTCTTGAGCTTTGTGCTGAAGATTTGCAAAAAGATTTAGATCGTCGTAAACCAGGAACTTCAAAGTTTGCTACACAACGTAAAGAACCTGATGAAGTTGAAATCATTTCAGGTGTTTTTGAAGGCAAAACTACAGGGACACCGATTGGTCTATTGATCCGCAATACAGACCAAAAATCAAAAGATTATGGCAATATTGCACAAACTTTCCGCCCTGGTCATGCAGATTATACCTATACGCAAAAGTATGGTTTCCGTGACTACCGTGGTGGTGGTCGCTCAAGCGCGCGTGAAACTGCGATGCGTGTTGCTGCAGGTGCGATTGCGAAAAAATTCCTTGCTGAAAAATTTGGTATCGTGATTCGTGGTCATGTGACGCAAATCGGGACAGAAGTTGCTGAAAAATTGGATTGGAATGAAGTTTCGAATAATCCATTCTTCTGTGGCGATGTGGATGCTGTACCACGTTTTGAAGCTTTAGTGACTTCTTTACGTGAACAAGGTACAAGCTGTGGCGCAAAACTCGAAATTCTTGCTGAAAAAGTACCAGTAGGTTGGGGTGAACCTGTATTTGATCGTCTAGATGCAGATATTGCCCATGCCATGATGGGAATTAATGCAGTAAAAGGCGTTGAAATCGGTGATGGTTTTGCAGTTGCAGGGCAGTTTGGGCATGAAACTCGTGACGAACTCAGCACAGATGGATTCCTTGCCAATCATGCAGGTGGTATTTTAGGCGGTATTTCAAGCGGTCAAACTATTCGTGTTGCGATTGCACTTAAGCCAACGGCAAGTATTACCACACCTGGTAAAACTATCAATATTGATCGTGAAGATACCGATGTTTTAACCAAAGGTCGTCATGATCCATGTGTGGGTGTTCGTGCGACGCCGATTGCTGAAGCAATGTTGGCAATTGTATTAATGGATCACTTTATGCGCCATCGTGCGCAGAATGCTGATGTCGTTGCACCATTTGCACCGATTGAACCAAAATAATTTGTTTTAAATAAAAAACCAGACGCTGAGTCTGGTTTTTTATGCATTCTATTTTATTGAAATGCTCATTATTGAGCAGTAGGAACTTGACCTGTATAACCTTTCAAGAAAGTTAAATAAGCAGACGATTTTTGACCATCAGCTTTTAAAATTGAACGCTCAACATCACCTTGATCAGTTACCAGTTTAAGTGAAATTTCTTTACCGCTACGGAAAGAATTTAAGAAGCTCACAGGAACTAAGATAGAATTCGATGAAACTTGATTTTCGAACTTAGATGAGTCTAAAGTTGAATAGGTATAGGCTTGGCCATCGACTAAGAAAACGAATTGTTTAATATCATATTTTGTTGGATTATTAATTTCAGCAGTAATTTTAAAACCATCACGCACTTCATCTTTCCAACGCATAGATAGTTCAGGGCAGACTTCATTTGCTTCACAAATTAATGGTCCTTTAGTCACAACACGTTCAGGATAAGAGCCTGCACAACCGACCAAAGCTAGACAAGTCAGAGAAGAAATTAAAGCCAATTGAAGTTTCATAACGCTTCCTGTAATCATTAATGTTATTTACTTGTTTATAACGTGTTTTAAAATGTACCTTTTTTTTGTTAAAAAGTGAATGAGATATATCGACTTTGAGGTAGGAGATTTGTATATATTGATGATTTAAATCAAATAACTGCTTATTTATTTAAAATATTGATCATTTCTGAAGCAACAAAAGTGGTCAATTGATTTAAACGAGAAAGAGAATCTCCATTCAGCAAATATTTAAAGTTATTGAGCTTATTTTGATAATAGATTGAAATAAAAAAAGTTCCTTCAGGTTTTTCTATTGTAGCACTACCACCAGGCTTGAGTAGCCCAGTACAACTGATAACTAAATCCGCTTGGGTAAATAATTGTTTTCCTTGAATTGCCATGGCTTGAGTCACTTCAGTAGATTCAGCCGTATATTTTTCAATCAGTTGAGCATCTATTTTTAGGATTGATATTTTAATAGAAGGGTCGTAACTAACCAAACCACCCAGCAAAATATCAGCGCCACTTCTCTTATAAATTGAAAACTGGCTACTCAAATAGCCAGAACTGGCACTTTCAATAAAAGCTATTTTTAAGCCTAATTTTTCGAGCTGATCACAACACTGACGAATCATGATAAAACACTATTAAAATTCCAATATTCAACAAGTTATACTTTATTTATGCATAAAATAGAAGTATTTACTACGAAATGTTATTTTAGCAAAATGATAAATCATCAGTTCAATGATCTTTATCAACGAACTGACAAAGTATTGTTAATTCAATCATATAAAGAGTATTTAATCAGGTTTAAAATCAATAAAAGTTATTTTTAAGCGATGTGTGTGTTTAAATTTTAAAAAAAGCTGAAACTTGAAATATTACTGTCATGTTCATTTGCCATAATCAAATCACAAAGAACAAATACTGATAAGAATAAAGCTCAAAAGTAACAATAATTGATAAAAGATAGCTTCAAAACAATAAAGAATTGAAAATAATAAAATTTACAATCAGCAAATCCACTCCAAAAGAGTGGATTTTCTTTTTCTAAGCTTAAATGAAGAATAACTAGGCGAATTTATGAATTTTTAACTGTGAAGCGTGCAAAAAAGTGATATAAATAAAAATAAAGTGCATATGAAAATGGAGTGCGAATCATGCAAACGACAGTAAAATATGTTGTTCTTAAAAGCAAAGAATATCAGCTTGGCACACCTTTATTTGAAGAAAGTATAGAAGCTGATGGAAATTATTTTGATCAAATTCCCAATGTGATTCATTACCAAAATCATGAATTTAAAGTCAAATCAAAAGAACTTACCCGAAAACAGATTTATGATGATTTTGAAGAGACACAAACGATTTTAGTCAAAGTGATTGCAACACATTAATTTTGAATAAAAAACCTCCTTAATGATAAGGAGGTTTTTTTATAGTTTTAACTTATTGTTTCACAATTAAAACTGGAATTTGAGTTTGTCCCAAGATATCTTGTGCAAAGCTACCGAGGAAGAATTTTTGGAAGCCTTTACGACCATGAGAACCCATCACAATTAAATCAGTTTTAAGTGAATCAGCAGTTTGAGTAACAGTTTCAGCAGAAACAGCATTTCTAACCACTTGAGTTTCGATTTGAACACCAGCTTCTTCTGCTATTTTTTTCGCTTTTTCTAAAGCTTCTTCAGCGCTTTTAACTGCTTCTTTAATATATTCTTTTAACATGTCTGGAGAATAGTAAAAATCAGCAGCAGCAAAAGGATCATCTGCAACTACACTAATCGCAGTGACTTTACTACCCAGTGCTTTTGCAATTGAAGCAGCATGTTTTAGTGCAGAGAAAGAAATATCAGAGCCATCTACTGGAACAAGAATATTTTGATAAGACATGTGCATATACCTTTATATCATTTAAATAAAATTTAAGAATCTGTATGTTGAGCAGATTTAATAATCAATACAGGAAGAGGACTAATAGCCAGAACTTCCTGTGCAACACTTCCTAAGAAGAATTTTTTAAAGCCAGTGCGACCATGAGAACCCATGATGATGATGTCAGCACCTAATTCATCAGCTGCTTCAAGGATTCCTGTCGCAGGTGGAAGCTCACGAATAACTTTCGTTTCAACAGTGCTTACGCCATGATGAATAAGTGTTTCTTGAATATCTTTTAGACGTCCAAGTGCATTTTTCTCTGCTTCAAATAAGTATTGCGTCACTGCTGGTGCAACTTTATAGAAATCTACGCCTTTAAAAGGATCTACCGCTATTACACTCATCACAGTAATTTTACTGTTTAGAGCAAGAGCCAGTTTTTCTGCATGTTCAACTGCAGCGTAAGAAATAGGAGAGTCATCTACTGCGAGAAGGATATGTTGATAGGACATTTATATTCTCCTTTTATATCTCGTTATAATCCTATAGATAGCATATTGTAAGTTTTCTCGCAATTGAGAGTAGTTGTCATTTATTTGACTAAAAGTGTTTTATTTCAATATATTGTGAAATACACATAATTTTTTCATGGTTTTATTTTGTAAGTATTCTTTTTCCGTTGTGAAGTTTTATATATTCATATTTTTTCTTAATGAAAAGACAACGCATACATACGTTTCACTAACATTAAAAATTACACTAAATGATAAAATTATCAAGAATTGGCATGATCTATGCTTTTTTATTTTAATCTCATTGATTACTGTGAATGATTTTGTCATTCCGTTTCAATTTTTTAAGAATAAAGTCGTGTGAAAGCATGGATAAAGATAAAAATATATAAAAAAATTAATAGCAAAACTAAAGCCTTGAATAAGATTAAAGAAATAATGCCTATCCATGGCATTCGTAGAAAGCACTATCTTTGTGCGGATTTAAATATCAAGCATAATCATGGTGCATTTTTTCAATATCTAGATGATTTATGTGCAAGTTCTTTTAAATTGGTTGGACGTCTCGACAAAAAATTAGCTATAGAAGCCAAACCGAAACAATTAATGAAAGTTTTGTCTAAAAATAATTTCGATCTTTTGAGAGCGGCTTATTACTTGGGACATCGAAATGTACCGCTTATGTTCACACCCACAGCACTGTATTTTGAGCCTGATTATATTCTTGCGGAAAAGTTGATGAGCTTAGGGTTAATGATCAATGAAGAGGAGCAAATATTTGAACAGGATGTAGATATACCATTTGGCTAAATTTTAGGTCGTCATTGAAGAAACTAAAATACACTATCTTTATTGAATCATTCAGGATTCAATTTATTGCTATTAATATTCAACTTTGATCTGTTTGAGCAAGTACCATGAAATCATTTTGGTCTAAATTAATTTCGACTGTCGCAAATACGGCATTGCATGAATTACAGAATAAGAAAAATAAATCTAAACATTCAGATGATATAGCGGTAGCTATTGATCATAGTACAAATGAAGATATAGGCTTTGCGCAAGATTCAGAAACTCATCATTTTAAATATGTCAGCCCTAAAGGGATTGCGCTGATTTGTGGTTTTGAGGGTTTGGAACTACAAGCTTATGATGATGGTACTGGAGTTTGTACGATTGGTTATGGGACAACAATTTACCCAAATGGTAAAACGGTTCAATATGGTGATCTTTGTACAATTGAACAAGCCCAAAGCTTTATGCAACATGATCTTAAACGTTTTGAGCAGGCTGTTAGTACAGCAGTTAAAGTACCTTTAAATCAGCATCAATTTGATGCATTGGTTTCGCTGACTTATAACATTGGAATTGGTGCATTTCGGAATTCGACATTGTTAAAGTTATTAAATGCTTTGGATTATGTAGGGGCGAGTAATCAGTTTGATGTTTGGGTGAAAGCAGGTGGGCAGACTGTACAGGGATTGGTGAATCGCAGAGCTGTAGAAAAGGTGTTTTTTTTAGCCAAAAGTTAATCAACTGCTTTCTAGTGCTAACATCATCAAAATATTAAACATTGATTCGATTTGACGAGTTACAAGGTGTATATTGAAGCACTTTAAAGTTACACCTTTCCATCATGACTTCAATCTGGATTTTGTTTACGCTCATGGCTGCATTTATGCAGGCTTGGCGAAATGCATTTCAAAAACAACTCAGTCAATCAGTTGATGTTTACGGCGTAACTTTAGCGCGTTTTATATTTGGTTTTCCTTTCGCAATTTTATATATTTCATTGCTATATCATTTTCAACCCATTCAAACTCAGGTTAAATTCACAACATATTTTTGGATTTATATTGTCATTGCAGGACTGAGCCAAATTGCTGCAACGGCACTAATGGTACAACTATTTAAACAAAAAAATTACGCGATTGGTGTCGGTCTAGCAAAAAGTGAAGCGATTTTTGCTGCAATTATCGCCACGACTTTATTAAGTGATCACCTCACAGCTTATGGATGGTTCGGTGTTGGTTTAGGTGGCTTAGCTGTATTTCTATTGAGTAAAGGCAAAAATAAAGAACCCATTTCACTCTCTACTTTAGCAATCGGAATGGGGAGTGGATTGTGTTTTGCCATTACATCATTATTGGTTCGTGAAGCGAGTTTAGAATTAACAAATTTGCCTTATATACATCGTGCTTCATGGGTACTTTTAAGTATTATTGGATTTCAATGCATTGGCATGTTGGTTTATTTGATCTTATTTAGCCGGAAAACATTAATAGCAATGTGGAATAAAATAGGGCTGACATTTAAAGTAAGTGTCTGTAGCTTCTTGGCTTCACTTGGATGGTTTACAGCCATGAGTATGCAATCCGTCGCAATTGTTAAAACTTTAGGGCAGATTGAAATTCTATTCAGCTTACTCATTTCAATGTATTTCTTTAAAGAAAAACTTGCTAAAACAGAACATCTTGGCTTAGTTTTGGTCGTAATCGCAGCAATATTGGTGATTTGGGCTTAATCAAAATATAAATACTATTGCTAAATTCGTATTTTGAATAATTAAGCACTTTTCAAAATTTTGCTTTTAAGGAGTTGCCAATTGGTCGAAATCCAACAAACAAATGAACCCATTGTCACCAAAATGACGCCATACCAAAACTCAGTTGAGAGTGTAGTCTGTAGAATAAACATCGAAATAACAGTAGAAATGACTGGACTAAAATAAGACAACGTCACCAGTATAGTAATGTTTCCTTTGATAATTCCAATATTCCATGCAGCATAGCCAAGTGCAACAGCCAATGATACGATTGCCATATAAGTCAGAGTTATCAAATCAAAATCTGGTAGCGCATTTAGACTCAATTCGTGGCTAAGTAGATACTTCACCCAAAGCAATAATGAAATGGCAATAAAATAGAATGAGATCGGATTGTGTCCATCACTATATTTTTTGGTGACAACACAATACAGCGCCCATAAGCTCGCACCTAGAAATGCTAAGATATAAGTGATCGGATTGGCTTGAACATTGGAAAGAATATTTCCCCAACTCAGATCACCTTGTCCAGTTTGTATGACGATAATTCCACTTAAACTAATCATTAAGCCGATAATAACGAAGACATTGAATTTAATTTCTTTAAATAAAATCAACATGACAACTGTTAAACTTGGCCAAAGATAATTGACTAGACTGACTTCAATTGCTTGCTGTGCCGTCTGTGCAAGCGCAATCGCATACGAGAAGCATAATTCATACACTACAAAAAGTAGTGTTGAAAAAATTAAATATTTCTTTGAAATAAGTTTTAAATCTGGAATTTTAAAAAAAACCAATAAAATGATGGTACTGAGTGTATACATCAGCATAACAGCAAGATCAGCACCAATACTGAAACTGATTTTTTTCAATAAGCCTACAATCGATGACCACTGCAAAATTGCACTGAAGCCGATCAATGTAGCAAGATTTTTTGACATCATACGAAGCGTATCTTTGCTCTAGGACAAGAGCAGTACTGACTTAGGGGGGCGAGATATTTCAGGCGTAATTATAGCTGAAATTGTGTTTCAAATAAGCATTTTATTCTATGAAAAAGAGCGAATGAAAATGAGAAATTCGATAAAAAATGGTTATATTTTGAAGTGAAAAATTTAAATATTCGACAAAGATTATCAATTCTACAGAATCATTCTATAATAGCGCCCATTATTACTAACGTCAGTTGATGCTAGTCTCTTTTTTAAGTCAATTCTTCTCTGTGATTCGACTTAGTTTAGTATTTCAGTTTTATATTTAAATTTTATGTGTCCATGACCACACATAGCAATTTTTAGGTGCCCACATGGAAATCAAGGTTAATTATCTCGACAATCTTCGTCAAGAAGCCAAGTTCGATGATTTTACCGTCATCGCCGATCAACCGATTCGTTATAAAGGCGATGGTTCTGCACCTGGTCCATTTGACTATTTTCTTGCATCTTCAGCTCTATGCGCTGCGTACTTTGTCAAAGTGTATTGTGCTGCACGTGATATTCCGACAGATAATATCCGTTTATCACAAAATAATATTGTTGATCCTGAAAACCGCTACAAACAAATTTTTAAAATTCAAGTTGAATTACCGTCTGATATTTCGGATAAAGATCGCCAAGGCATTTTGCGTTCAATTGACCGTTGCACGGTTAAAAAAGTCATTCAAAATCAACCTGAATTTGTCATCGAAGAAGTCGAAAGCATTGATGCTGATGCACAAGCTTTGCTCATGCCTGATTTAGCTAAAGAAAATACGACTTATATTCCAGGTAAAGATCTGCCTTTAGAAGAAACCATTGCCAATATGTCTGGGATCTTGGCAGGTTTGGGTATGAAGATTGAAATTGCGTCATGGCGTAATATCGTGCCGAATGTTTGGTCTTTACATATTCGTGATGCACAATCGCCGATGTGTTTTACCAATGGTAAAGGCTCAACTAAAGAAAGTGCTTTGGCTTCAGCCCTGGGTGAGTTCATTGAGCGTTTAAACTGTAATTTCTTCTATAACGATCAGTTTTGGGGTGAAGACATTGCCAATGCTGAATTTGTGCATTATCCCGATGAAAAGTGGTTTAAGCCAGGTAAAAAAGGGGCTTTACCGAAAGAAATTTTAGATGAATATACTTTAGAAATTTATAACCCTGACAATGAGTTACTTGGTACGCATTTATACGATACCAACTCAGGCAATACTGAACGTGGTATTTGCTCATTACCATTTGTCCGTCAATCTGATGGTGAAACGGTGTATTTCCCTTCAAACCTGATTGAAAATTTATATCTTTCTAATGGTATGAGTGCAGGCAATACTTTGGCAGAAGCCCAAGTACAATGTTTATCTGAAATTTTTGAACGTGCTGTAAAACGTGAAATTTTAGAAGGTGAAATTGCGCTACCTGACGTACCTGAGCATGTACTGGCAAAATATCCAAAAATTGTCGAAGGCATTAAAGGCTTAGAAGAGCAAGGTTTCCCTGTATTGGTTAAAGATGCATCATTGGGCGGTGAATTCCCTGTGATGTGTGTAACACTCATGAATCCACGTACAGGTGGTGTATTTGCATCTTTTGGTGCGCATCCAAAACTGGAAGTTGCACTTGAACGTAGTTTAACTGAGTTGTTACAAGGTCGTAGTTTTGAAGGTTTGAATGATTTACCAAAACCGACATTTAGCTCAAATGCTGTGACTGAACCAAATAACTATGTAGAACATTTTATTGATTCAAGCGGTGTAGTGTCTTGGCGTTTCTTTAGCTCAAAATCTGATTATGAATTTGTGGAATGGGATTTCACTGGCAATGGCGATAATGAAGCAGAAGCTGCGACGCTATTCGGCATTTTGGAAGAAATGGGCAAAGAAGTGTATATGGCGGTGTATCAGCATTTAGGTGCAACTGCTTGTCGTATCATTGTGCCTGATTATTCTGAAATTTATTTGGTTGAAGATTTGATTTGGGACAATACCAATAAAGCTTTGTTATTCCGCGAAGATATTTTAAATATACATCGTTTGAATGATGAACAATTAGAGGCATTGGTCGAACGTCTGGAAGAAGTCGAAGTCGATGATTACACCGATATCGTGACCTTGATTGGGATTGAATTTGATGACAATACCGTTTGGGGACAATTGACTATTCTTGAATTGAAATTGTTGATTTACATTGCATTACAGCAATTTGAAGAAGCCAAAGATTTGGTTGAGCAATTCTTGCAATACAATACCAATACGGTTGAACGTGGTTTGTTCTATCAATGTATGAATGTCATGCTTGAAGTTGAACTTGATGATGATATGGATTTGGATGATTATGAAACCAATTTCCGTCGTATGTTCGGTGATGAACGAATGGATGCTGTGATTGGTTCATTGGAAGGTAGCATTCGTTTCTACGGTTTGACTGAAACCAGTATGAAGCTTGAAGGTTTAGACCGTCATTTACGTTTAATTGATAGCTATAAGAAATTGCATCATGCGAGAGCTAAAGCTGTAGGTTTAGCTGGCTAAGATTTTGAATGAGTATTGTTCATTCAAATGCTCATCTTAGAAATAAAGAAACCTAATCAATTGATTAGGTTTCTTTATTTTAATACCGTACCGTTTCCAAGATCATGTCATTCTTTTAAATTCGGATCGCCTTTTTTTAGAAAATAACCAATCATCAATTTTTGAATCCAAGTGCCATACGGCGGATAGAACAATTGCGTAGGGAAGAAACGATGACGTTTGAGTACTGTTTTCGCATGTGAAAGTTCTCTAAAACCCTCAACGCCATGATAAGTTCCCATACCTGAATTTCCAATGCCACCAAACGGCGCATCATGATTCACCACATGCCACCCCCAATCATTCACCGTTACACCGCCTGAATGGGTATTTTTTAAAATAAAATCTAATTCGCTTGAATCATGGCTAAAACAGTACAGTGCTAAAGGTCTTTCATGCGCTTTGATATATTGAATCGCATCATCCAGAGAATCATAGGCAATAATTGGTAAGACTGGACCAAACAGCTCTTCTTGTAAGATTCGCATATCTGCGGTGCAATTCAGTACCATTTGAACAGGAACTCTACGTCCAGTTTGAGTTGAATCATATTCTGCACAGCTAATAATTTGAGCACCTTTGTCTTTGGCATCAGCCAGAATAGATTGAATCCTTTGAAAATGGCGTTCATTGATGATTGATGTATAGTCGGTATTTTCCTGAATATTATCACCAAACATTGCCTGAAAATTGGCTTTACACGCATTAACAAATTCATCGACGTTTTGTTTCGGTACTAAAGCATAGTCAGGTGATACACAAATTTGTCCTGCATTGGTCGTTTTACCGTGAATAATACGTTTGGCGGCTTCAGCGATTGGATAATTTTGCGTAACAAGTGCAGGAGATTTTCCACCTAATTCTAAAGTCACAGGTGTAAGATTTTCAGATGCTGTACGCATCACAATATGTCCGACAGCGGGCGACCCTGTAAAGATAATATGGTTAAACGGTAAAGAGGTGAATTCCGATGGATTGCTAATTTCTTCGCCAAATACAGCCACTTCATTTTCATCAAAAATTTCAGCGAGCATCTTACGAACAACAGCATTGGTTTTTGGTGTAAATTCAGAAAGCTTCATCATCACACGATTACCCGCAGCCAATGCAGCGGCTAGAGGCCCTAGCGCCAAATAAACAGGGAAGTTCCATGGCACAATCACGCCAACAATCCCTTTGGGTTGATACTGAACTTGTAGACTATTGGTCATAAACAATAATTCAGTATGGCGCTTACTTGGTTTCATCCAACGTTTGACATGGCTGATTGCATGCGATGTTTCTAAGAGTGAGCCCATAAGATCAGTAATCTTTGACTCATCGACAGAACGCATCCCAAAATCTTGATTAATCGCTGTCGCAATAACATCTTGATAACGGATAATTTGTTGCTTCAGTTGCTTTAACTTATTTTGACGGTAGCTTGCATCTGGGTAGGGAAATGCATCAAATGCAATGCGTTGCTGATTAAATATCTGTTGTAAGTGATTGGATGAGATGCTATTTTCTTGACCATTCCCATGGTTTTGTAGAGGAAGTCCCATTCTGCTTAATCCCTTTGTTTGTTTTCTAAGTTGAGTTTGCTCTTCATTGATACTAATACTTTAGCGGTAGAGGAAGCAAATATATCGAAATAGGACGCTAACGTTCTAATATAAAACTAGATAGGTTTTGCGTTCTACAGTCACCGCATCAAAATTAAGATGTATTGGAGATAGAAATATAAACGGATGCGATCATTCTGGCGGGATATTAAAAGTATTTAAGTGAGTACAAATTAGAGCCAACGGGATGAGCAAGAGAATATTTTGTCTATATCTCAATCTAAAAAGCCAAATGAAATTAACATTTGGCTTTTTGCATTTTTGATTCAAAATGTATTGATTATGAATTACTGAACTTTTGCAGGGAAACCATCTTCTGCTAAAGCTACAGTAATTTGATCAGTACTTGCAGTGGTATCTACAGTGACAATTTTGCTTGCCAAATCTACTTCAACTTTAGCATTGGCATCTACATCTTGAATGGTTGCAGTTACACCACGTGCACAACCGCCACAGGTCATATTTTCGATCAATAATTTCATTTTCATTCTCCAAGAGAAGTATCGTTTAGAGCAAGTCTAAACCTTAACATGGTGGTAAGGTCAAGACTTAAAATCTATTTAAAAAATCGCTTGACCTTACCATGATGTCAATCTGTATGCTTAAAACAGAATTTTAAATGGGAGGTCGAATATGAGCTCGCAACAGACTACAGCATCACAATATCAGGAAACATTGTCGATTGAGGGGATGACATGTGCTTCATGTGTTGGGCGTGTTGAAAAAGCTTTGAAAAAAGTTGAGGGTGTAGAAACTGCAAATGTGAATCTTGCAACTGAAAAAGCAGTGATCAGCTCATCAAAACCCTTAAATCGTGAAGATCTGATTAAAGCTGTTGAACGTGCAGGTTATGATGTAGCTGCAAGCCCCGTCATTGAACTGACGATTGAAGGAATGACGTGTGCATCGTGTGTAGCACGTGTTGAAAAAGCACTGAAAAAAGTTGAAGGTGTACAACAAGCCAATGTCAACTTGGCGACTGAGCAAGCATGGATTCAAGCAGATGCTAATGTCAGTAGTGAACGCTTAATTCAAGCGGTTCAAAAAGCAGGTTATGATGCCAAACTTGTTCCCAGTAATAAAACGGAACAACAAGATAAAAAAGCCAATGAATTACAAGAGTTAAAACGTGACTTAATCATTTCACTGGTTTTGGCTTTACCTGTTTTTATATTGGAAATGGGTTCTCACATGATTCCTGCATTTCACATGTGGGTTATGCATAATATTGGGCAATATCAAAGTTGGTTGATTCAGTTTGTACTGACAACTTTAGTATTGATCTTCCCTGGGCGTAGATTTTATCAAAAAGGTATTCCTGCACTATTACGCTTTGCACCTGATATGAACTCGTTGGTGGCAGTAGGGACGTTCGCTGCTTATAGCTTTTCATTAGTCGCAACCTTTTTACCGCAAGTTTTACCAAAAGGTACGGTGCATGTTTATTATGAAGCAGCCGCGGTTATCATCAGCTTAATTCTGCTTGGACGTTATTTTGAAGCCAAAGCCAAAGGACGTACTTCCCAAGCCATTCAACATCTCATCGGTATGCAGCCCAAAACTGCCCGTATTCACCAGAACGGACAGATTTTAGAAGTCCCAATTTCAGATGTGACAAGTGATAGTATTGTCGAAATTCGCCCAGGTGAGCGTGTGCCTGTAGATGGTGAAGTGGTCGAAGGACATAGTTATATTGATGAATCTATGATTACGGGTGAGCCGATTCCTGTTGAAAAAGCTGTAGGTCAATCCGTGGTTGGTGGCACGATTAACCAAAATGGCACATTGAATATCCGTGCGACTGCGATAGGTGAATCATCTGTTTTAGCACAAATCATTCGTATGGTTGAGCAAGCGCAAGGTTCAAAACTACCGATACAAGCCGTAGTGGATAAAGTCACCATGTGGTTTGTTCCTGTGGTGATGGGCTTGGCTCTGCTAACGTTCTTTGTTTGGCTATTTTTTGGTCCTGATCCTGCGTTGACCTTTGGTTTGGTGAATGCAGTTGCGGTATTGATTATTGCCTGTCCGTGTGCAATGGGTTTAGCAACACCAACTTCCATCATGGTGGGTACAGGTCGTGGTGCGGAAATGGGCGTGCTGTTCCGTAAAGGCGAAGCATTACAACTTTTACAAGATGTACAAGTCGTTGCTGTGGATAAAACAGGAACATTAACTGAAGGTAAACCAACTTTAACTGATTTTCAGGTGATGGATGGCTTTGAACGCGAGCAAGTTTTGCAAATTGTCGCATCAGTTGAAGCTAAGTCTGAGCATCCAATTGCATTGGCAATTGTAGAGGCAGCACAACAGGAAAATATCAGTTTCTTGCCTGTGACAGCTTTTGATTCAGTAACAGGTTCAGGAATTCAAGCTGAAGTTGCAGGGCAAGCGGTACAAATCGGTGCTGACCGTTATATGCATGAGATTGGTGTAAATGTCAGTGCATTTGAAGCCGAAGCTGCACGCTTGGGGAATGATGGTAAAACCCCAATTTATGTGGCAATTGGGCAAAAGCTTGCGGCTATTGTTGCTGTCGCTGACCCGATTAAAGAATCAACCTATGCTGCGATCGAAGCACTACATCAACTTGGTTTAAAAGTGGCAATGATCACAGGTGATAACCGTCATACTGCTCAAGCCATTGCCAAAAAGTTAAAGATTGATCAAGTCGAAGCTGAAATTCTGCCTGATGGTAAAGTCGATGTGGTTAAACAACTACAGCAAAAATATGGTCGTGTGGCATTTGTGGGTGATGGGATCAATGATGCGCCTGCATTAGCACAAGCTGATGTTGGTATTGCCATCGGTACAGGTACCGATGTGGCGATGGAAGCTGCTGAAGTGGTGCTGATGTCAGGTAATATGCAAGGTGTTCCGAATGCAATTGCACTCAGTAAAGCGACGATTCGTAATATTCACCAGAATCTATTTTGGGCATTTATTTATAATATTGCGTTGATTCCGATTGCCGCAGGGATTTTATATCCAAGCTTTGGTATTTTACTGTCACCAATCTTTGCCGCAGGTGCGATGGCATTATCTTCAGTATTTGTCTTGGGTAATGCTTTACGTTTAAAATATTTTCATGCAATCAAATTTGACGCATAAAAATTCGTATTTTCAGGGTTTAAGTCATCTGATTTAAACCTTGGAAATCAATCAGGAGCTGAATATGAATATCGGTCAAGTGTCTAAGCAGTCTGGCATTTCCAATAAAATGATTCGCTATTATGAGCAAATCGGTTTGTTGGATGCTGCAAAACGTGCGACTTCAGGTTATCGAGTTTATTCAGAGCAAGATTTAAAAACTTTAAATTTTATTCGTCATGCACGTGATCTAGGTTTTTCTTCTGAGCAGATGAAAGAATTGCTGTCTTTGTGGAAAAATAACGAACGTCAAAGTGCTGAAGTAAAACAACTGACCTTACAGCATATTCAAGTCTTGAATGATAAAATTGCACAATTACAAGCAATGGTTGATTTGCTACAACATTCTGCGAACTGTTGTTCTGGTAATGATCAGGCGGATTGTGCGATTTTAAAAAATATTGAGTTGGGTAGTGTAGAGAAAAGTTAAGCTAGAGTATTTTTGTCCTATGTTTTTTCTACATATTTAAAAAATCTGAAGCATTTTACTTCAGATTTTTTGATTTCAATTCACTTTATATACAGTCGAATTTTTTCCATTCATATTTTTACCTTTAAAATGAATAAGTTTTGAACCTAATAAATGAACCATTAATCCAAACATCACCACGCTTGAGCCTAACCATTGCCATATATTTAAGTGTTCATCTAAAAATAAATAAGCAAAGATCAAGCTAATTACAGGAACCCACAAAGACAAGGGACTAATTTTAGCAACAGGATATTTAGCCAATAAATAAACCCATAAACCATAACCAATAATCGTGGCAAAATAGGCTAAAAAAGCTGCTGCTGTTAAGCCTTGCCAAGATATATTGAGCAAATCATGCTGTACACCATGCCATCCTTGTTGCTGAACTGCTAAAAGTAAAAACCACAGAGGTGTGAGAATATTGCCCCAAACAACTAAGCCGATGGGATTAATTTTCCCAATCCGTTTCACTACAATATTACCAAAAGCCCAAGCCAGTGCGGAACATAATACTAAGAGCAGTCCGATCAGGGGAATATTTGTATGCTGCTGCCCAAAAGCGATAATGAATAGTCCAATTGCTGCAATTAGGATTGCAAGCCATTGATTCCATTTAACTTGTTCATTTAAAAATAAAAAAGCAATGACAACGGTAAAAAACGCTTGTGATTGAACCACCAAGGCCACTAAGGAAGTGGGCATTCCAGTATGGATAGCACTGAACATAAATGCAAATTGAGCAAAATTGCTAACGATGCCGTAGAGCAATAACCATTTCCAAGAGGTTTTAGGGATTTTAACCAATAAAATTGCAGGAAAAATAACCATCAAAAAACGTAGGAAACCGAGCAACATCGGACTAAGATCATTTACACCGAGTTTCATAAAAAAGAAATTGATGCCCCAAATAAAAATAACAGCAAAAGCTGCTAGCTTATCTTTTAATAGCATAGAAAAATTCCTAAGAGGTATGCGGTCATCGGTGAAATGACCGCAGAATGTAAACGAATGATTAGGCTTTGTTTGATGGAGAGGTCGTGAGAAAGGCTTCTGAATACTTACGGCGTAAACGAGTGAGTTCGATATAATCTTTGATTAGGAAAATATTGAATAAAATACCTAAACTAGCTAATCCGAACCAAAATGCTTTTTGTAAGTTAGGAATAAAAGCCATTGCGACTAAAATACAGATCATGCCCAAGATTGCGACATAGCTGAGATAAGGAAAGCACCACATTTTAATTTTTAAACGTTCAGGTGCTGTACGTTCAAGATCACGGCGTAGACGAATCTGTGAAAGTGCGATCAGAATATAAACAAATAATGCAACTGTACCGTAGGATTCAACAAGGAAAGGAAAGACGCCATCAGGTGAAAAATACGAAGCTAAAATAGAAATATAGCCAAATAATGTACTGAATAAAATGGCACGAATTGGAACTCCATTTTTAGATAACTTGGTCAAACTGCGTGGCGCATCTCCATTTTTGGTCAATGCAAATAACATACGGCTTGCAGCATATACACCTGAGTTTAAACAACTTAAGACAGCAACTAAAATCACAGCATTCATAATGCCAGCAATATAAGGAATATCTAAAACCTTTAATGCACTGATATAAGGCGTTGCCATATCTGGGCTATTCCAAGGAACAATACATACAACTAAAAATATGGAGCAAATATAGAAAATTAATACACGTGTAATCACAGATTGGGTTGCTTTTGCTACCGATTTTTCAGGATCTTGTGTTTCAGCAGCAGCAATAGTGACAATTTCAGCACCAAAATAAAAGGCTGTTGCGGCAACTGCACCTGATAAAACAGGACCCCAACCATTTGGCATAAAGCCACCATGACTCAGCATTTCGCCAAAGCCATTGGCTTGGTGATCAGGCCAAAACCCTATGAGATATAAGCCACACAGAAAAATAAACACCACGATGGCAGCAACTTTGATAGATGAAAACCAAAATTCGAACTCTCCAAAAGACTTCACGGAAAATAAATTTGTTGCAGTTAATAACACAAGAAGAACTAGACTAATGATCCAACTCGGTACATCTGGTATCCAATATGCCATGAGCTTTGCACCCACAATGGCTTCAAGAGCGATGACGATGACCCAAAAGTACCAATACATCCAACCTGTCATAAAACCAGCCAAGCGTGATAAAAAAGGTGAGTCTTTAAATGCATAACGAGCATATGCATAAAAAGAGCCTGTTGCAGGGGATGCAGTCGCCAACTCACCCAACATTCGCATCACTAAAATGATGAGTATGCCTGTAATCAAAAAAGATAAAATAGCTGCTGGACCAGCAGATTGAATTACAACGGAGCTGCCTACAAATAGCCCCATACCAATCACCCCGCCCAATGCCATCATTTGTACATGGCGAGGTTTTAAACCACTTTTCAGTGAATGTTCAGAATGATCCATGCTATACCACTCCTGTAATTGTATTGATAATTCATTCAGTTAGAAGTTGTTAATAAAAGCCTAAAATGTTTCATGTGCTGTTTTACAAAATCTCATCTTGTAGGTAATACCAACGATAGAGCAAAGCTTGCCCCATACGGCGAAAAGGGCTAAATAGATGTGATGGCAGTGCAGTACGATAAATTGGTAAATCGAATTGCTTACGTTGAATACCCATGACACGCTCTGCTAAACGTTTTCCTGCCATTGCTGAAAATGACACGCCATTACCACCATAACCGATGGCGTAATAGATTGTTTCATCAGGATTTGGTTGTACAATGCGAGGCATCATGTCATGACTCACATCCACCCAACCCCACCATGAATATGCAATAGGTATTCCACGTAGACTTGGAAACTTACGATATAGTCCTTCTTTTAAACGTTCTAAATGAATCGGATTATGCGCATCTGCACCTGTAAGTGCACTACGACTACCACATTGCACAGAACCATCAGGCAATAAACGGTAATAATGACGTAAGGTTCGAGTGTCTGTAATAAACGTTGTACTGTGTAATCCAGCGTCTTTGAGTTCCTGTGCTGTTAATGGACGAGTGACGATCGAATTGGATAAGATCGGCATAATTTTTCCCGTCAAACTTTGATGTAAACCATTGGGGGTGTAGCCACCTGTCGCAACAGCAACACGCTTTGCTTTTACAATGCCTTGTGGTGTTCTCAGATAGTGCACACCATTGCGTGTTTCCCAATCCAATACAGGGCTAGAGGTATGTACTTTGGCACCTGCTGCACGTGCACGTTTAAGATAACCAAAAGCAAGTTTAAGCGGATGTACTCCCACACCTTCAGGTTCAAATAATGCGCCAACCGCTTCTTGGTCATTCACAAATTCTTCTTGCAGAGCTTGTTGTGATAGCATGCGGGTGTTATAGCCAAAGACATTTTTCATCACTTTGGCTTCATTTTCTAAAAATGGAATTTTCTTACGGCGATGTGCTGTATATAAATGTCCTTTATCTTGAGCATCACAGTCGATACTTGAGGCTAAGCTTTTAAAATACTCAAATCCATCTCGAATTTCTGCATCTAATTGTTTTGCAGTATCAAGCCCCCACTTCTGAATCCATTGTGAACGATAGAGCCGTCCAGAAGCATTCTGACCTTGTCCACCATTACGACTGGTACAGCCCCATGCACTTCTATTGGCTTCAAGTACCAGTGGAGCAGCGCCATGTTCTTCTGCTAAGGCAAGCGCCGTTGCAAGACCTGTAAAGCCTCCGCCGATGATGACGATATCCGCCTCAGTATCCGTTAAAATAGGACCATCATCTTCAGGAGGAGTCCCTGCTGTAGCCACCCAATAAGTGGGTGCATAGTTTTCATTACCTGTTAAGATTTTATCAGTAAGTGGGTCGAAATTTGGATTGTAGTCTTTCAATATTTGCTGTTGCTGTAATACATGTCCATGCAGTGAAAAACTTTCGTTTTGCATAGAAGAGGGTGATATTAATTTTTTATTCATCGTCTTCATTCCTTAGTTGTAAAATTTTTCTTTTGCACAGGGCGATTTTTTCTAAAGGCATTTTTGATCAAAATTTTATCGTCTTTAAATGTGAAAACATCAACCATATTTGCTTCAATCAAACCACCATCTGGTGCTGTTGCCACAAACGTTGTTTCAGAAATCCCACGTTGCTGATCTGCGCTGAGCCAATGTTGCCCATTCAACCATTGCGCATCAGGAAAGCTGGTAAATGTTTTACTAAATGCTTCACGAACGGCTGTAAAACCTGAAATACGTTGTCCATAAACATCATCACCAGCAACTGTTTCAAAAATACAATCCTCATGCATACATGCCATAAGTGTCTCTACATCATGTTCATTCCATGCTTTTGAAAATTTTTTGAGCAATGCCAATCGTTGATTATTTTCCATGAGTTTCCCTTAGTCTTTTGCTGAAATATTGAAGTGATTACAATGTAGATAAACTTTAAAAATAGGCGTAGACCCAGTGACCTACTTTTAATAGAACCAGATATTTAGTCTCATTTAATTGATTTTTATATATTTTTATTATTGTGTTTGGCATGTTTAATGCATATTTCTTTTTTATTTTTAAATTTTAGTTGATTAAGGCTTTTTTATAAATTATTGCACTATTCAGGTGAAATATACTTATAAGTGCTCAAATATGGGGATTTTGAGAATGACGCATCTCAATATGATACCGATGACTTGGTCTCGTTTATATCAAGAAACCATAGACCTTGGCTTAAATTTACAAGGCAGAGTTTGCCGTATGATTTTTACTGCGATTAGTACAGGATTTTTAAAAATAGGTGAGCCTGTGCCATCGAGCCGTTTTTTTGCTGAACATTTGGGAATTGCACGTAATACAGTGATTATTGCATTTCAACAATTGGTGACGGAAAATATTTTAGAGTCACGACACCGTAGTGGACATTTTGTACATTTTGACTGTCATATACTGTATCAAACTCAGCAACTCAATGCGCTAAATCCTAATAAACAATATGATTGGTCAAAACGTCTCTCTAAAAAACTATCCCAACAAAATAATTTAATTAAGCCTTTGGATTGGGAAAATTATCCATTTCCGTTTATCTATGGACAACATGATCCAGAAAATTTTCCTGCTGCTGCATGGAGAGAATGTTCTCTCAAAGCCTTAGCAACAAAAAATGCATCATTATGGGCACAAGATTTAACACAACAGGGCGATGATATGCATTTAATTCAAGCAATACGACAGCATATTTTACCTACTCGAGGCATATTTGCCGATGAAAATGAAATATTACTTACTGTTGGTAGTCAGCATGCTTTGTATATGATCGCTGATCTTTTATGTCATCCTGATGCTGTAGTAGGTATAGAAAATCCATGTTATCCAGATGCTTATAATATTTTTTCGATGCGTACTAGTAATATTCGAGCATTAGATATCGATCAAGACGGAATTCATCCAGAACAGATCCAAGGATGTAACTATGTGTATCTTACCCCCAGTCGACATTGTCCAACTGGAATCTCAATGTCAGCACAACGTCGTACAGAACTGCTTGAATTGGCTGAAAAATACGACAGTATTATTATAGAAGATGAATATGATGCACAAATTTCTGTGCAAAAAAATATGTTGCCCTCGCTCAAAAGCCTAGATCATTGTGGTCGTGTAATTTATGTGGGGAGTCTATCTAAGCCACTCGCGCCAGGATTACGTTTAGGTTATATCGTTGCAAATACGGAATTGATAAAGGAATTACGTTTTTTAAGACGATTAATGCTCAGACATCCAAATCTGTTCACCCAACGTGTTTTTGCATTTTTTATTGAGATGGGGTATTACCACAGTATGTTACGCCGTCAACATGAAGCTCATTTAGCGCGCACATCGCTTTTGATTAAAACTTTAAACGAACATTTCCCAGAGTGGATTGTAAATTCTGCCAATGGTGGCTCATCCTGTTGGGTCAATACTCGAAATATCAATACACAATCATTGGCTCAACAGGTAAAGGAGCAAGGCGTATTTATCGAAACAGGTCAAGCCTTTTTTATCAATTCAACAATAGATCATTTGTGCTATTTAAGAATGGGGGTTGGTTCTATTGAACAAAGTAAAATTGAAGAGGGTATACAGCGTATTGCACAATGTGTAGCGAAGTTTAAATCTACAAAGCTATCTACATAATTAAGATAAGTATTATTTTCAATTGCTTATTGTTAATTATACGCGAGTATTTTCTAGGTTTTTTCAATATTTATTTTTATATAGTTCTCATTAACTTATACAAAGTGAATTTTACTCAGTTTCACCTTAGATTAAATCATTTTTATTCATGTTGGGTTTCAAGTATAAATATCTGCATTGAAAGAATTTAGATTTATTTTAGAAATTAGGTGGTATTTCCCATGAGCCAAAAATTTGCATGTTCTCTTAAACGTATCCGTTTTGATGAAAACTATCTTCCAGCAGACAGCACACGTCTAACGACAAATTTTGCCAATTTAGCACGTGGCGAACATCGTGAAGAAAACTTGCGTAGAACTTTGGCGATGATTAATAACCGCTTTAATACTTTGGCGAGTTGCGATAATCCAAATGCGGATCGTTATTCACTTGAAATTGATATTATCTCTGCGGAATTAGACGTAGAGGGTAATGGTCAAACTTTCCCATTTATTGAAATGTTGAAAAGCACCATTACCGATCATAAAACCAATGAACGTTTTGAAGGTATGATCGGCAACAGCTTTTCTTCTTATGTCCGTGATTATGACTTTAGTGTGCTATTACCTAACTTAGGTTGTAAAACTAATGAAAAACCAGAAGATTTTGGTGACTTACACGGTAAACTTTATCAACATTTAGTGAATTCAGACGTGTTTAAAGCTGAGTTTAAAAAACAACCTGTAATTTGCCTAAGTGTCTCAACATCTAAAACATATTACCGCACTGCAAATGTACATCCTGTACTTGGTGTGGAATATAAAAATGATGAATATTCACGTACTGATGATTATTTTGCAAAAATGGGTTTAAGCGTTCGTTATTTCAAACCTGAAAATGCAACTGCACCGTTGGCATTCTATTCTGCAAATAACTTGCTTACTGACTATACCGATTTTGAATTAATCAGTGCGATCAGCACCATGGAAAGTTTCCAGAAAATCTACCGTCCTGAAATTTACAATACTAATTCAGTCGCAGGTTTGGTCTATCAACCGAGTTTGAATTATCAAGATTTCTCGTTGACTCGCGTTGTATATGACCGTGTTGAACGTGGTCAATTGGCAGTAAAACAGGGCAAATGGACTGAAGAAAACTTCATTCAGCCTTATAAAAACATTCTGAATGAATGGGCTGCTCACTTTGTGGCAAAGACAGCACAGCAAGAAAACGCTGCAGCGTAACCACAGCTTAATTTTAATATTGGATTTCTTGCATATTATTTAGTTCAACTTTTTGATTTGTATTGGAAGTTCCCTCTCCTTTAAAAGGAGAGGGTTAGGGAGAGGATTTATATGAACCCTCATCCTCTTGCGGAGTTACCTCCTCATCTCTGAGCCATATATGGTGCAAGAGAAGGAACTACAGGTATATTTTCAATAATCGTGGTTGTTTAAATATTTAGTTCTTTTGAGCTTATGCATGAATCCTACGTTTTTTAGATGAATTTAAAGATAGAAGATTAAAGATGACTCAACGTATATTACCTACATCTACAGCAGGCAGTTTACCAAAACCTTCATGGCTTGCAGAGCCTGAAAAACTTTGGTCGCCGTGGAAATTGCAAGATCAAGAACTTGTAGATGGTAAATTGGATGCACTACGTTTGTCATTACATGAGCAACAACAAGCGGGCATTGATATTGTTAGTGATGGTGAACAAACCCGTCAGCATTTCGTCACCACATTTATTGAGCATTTAGACGGTGTGGATTTTGAAAAACGTGAAACAGTAAAAATCCGTGATCGCTATGATGCAAGTGTACCATCAGTTGTTGGTGCTGTATCCCGTCAAAAGCCTGTATTTGTTGAAGATGCTAAATTCTTACGCTCATTGACAGATCAACCGATTAAATGGGCATTGCCTGGTCCAATGACCATGATTGATACTTTGTATGATGGTCATTATAAAAGTCGTGAAAAATTGGCTTGGGAATTTGCTAAAATCTTAAACCAAGAAGCGCGTGAACTTGAAGCGGCAGGTGTAGACATTATCCAATTTGATGAGCCTGCATTTAACGTGTTCTTCGATGAAGTGAATGACTGGGGTGTTGCAACTTTAGAACGTGCGCTTGAAGGTTTGAAATGTGAAACTGCGGTACACATTTGCTACGGCTATGGCATCAAAGCCAACACCGACTGGAAAAAGACTTTAGGTTCAGAATGGCGTCAATACGAAGAGGCATTCCCGAAACTACAACAATCTAAAATCGATATCGTATCACTTGAATGTCAAAACTCACGTGTACCGATGGACCTGATTGAGCTAATTCGTGGTAAAAAAGTTATGGTGGGTGCAATCGATGTTGCAAGCAATGTGATTGAAACACCTGAACAGGTTGCAGATACATTACGTAAAGCTTTACAGTTTGTCGATGCAGATAAACTTTATCCTTCAACCAACTGTGGTATGGCACCACTTGGACGTGAAGTTGCACGTGGTAAATTGAAAGCCCTCAGTGCAGGCGCAGAAATTATCCGTCAGGAATTAACTCGTTAATCCGACATTTAAATCATATCCAAAGTTCCTTTTTCTATAAAGAAGAGGGAACTTCCGATACACAGTTAGATCTAAACAGCACAGTATTTCAGAATTTTATTCAAATATAGCGTTTTAGGCGAATAGGAACACGGTCATGGTTGATGCAACAGACTTTAAAAATGCAATGTCTTCGTTAACGAGTGCGGTCAATGTTGTGACCACCGTTGGCGAATCTGGTTTTCATGGCTTTACAGCCTCTGCTGTATGCAGTGTAACTGACACACCACCGACACTATTGGTCTGTATGAATAAATCATCACGTTCTCATACGCATTTTGTTGAAAATAAAGTTTTGACTGTGAATGTCTTAGGTGCTCAACATGAGCAACTTTCCAATGCATTTGCATCGTCTAAACTCAGTTCAGATGAGCGTTTCGCACTTGGAGAATGGTCTGAGCTTGAAACAGGTTCACCTGTGTTGGCTGATGCTTTGGTGAGTTTTGATTGTAAAATTTCAGATATTCAGGAAGTGGGAACACATACCATTTTTATCTGTCCAATTGTTGCGATCCAAAAGAACCAAGAAGATCAAGCTTTGGTTTATTTTAACCGTGCTTATCATCAGGTTGGTGAAACAGAAATCGCTTAAATCCAGGGTGTGTCATTCGGCCATGTATTTTCAAATCATATACGCTGTGTGTGCAGACCCTAACGCTCCAAAATTTTATTCCCTCAATCTATAAAGTCAGTAATCCGTGGAACTCATCATTTTTTTAATCATCGGCGCATTTGCAGGATTTGCAGCTGGGCTGTTTGGCGTGGGTGGTGGTACCATCATTGTCCCGCTTCTATATATCGTCTTTAGCCAAATGGGCTATGATCCTGATGTTGTCATGCATCTGGCATTGGGTACTTCACTTGCAACGATCATTGTCACTTCAATCAGCTCGTTTATGGCACATCAAAAGAAAGATGGCATTATCTGGTCGGTATTTAGAAATCTGGCACCAGGTATGGCATTGGGCTGTTTCTTTGGAGCAGGGATTGCAGGTTGGTTATCTGGGCTTCATTTGCAAATGATTGTTGGCGTATTCTTACTTTGGGTAGCGTACACCATGTTTATGGGCTCGAAAAAGGTCGTTGATAATACTAAAACATTACCATCGACACCGGCACAAATTGGGGCAGGAGCGGGGATTGGTATTGCTTCTGCAATCTTTGGTATCGGTGGTGGGAGTATCACTGTGCCATATCTCACCCATTATGGCGTGGTCATGCAAAAAGCAGTCGGAACATCGGCTGCATGTGGATTGCCGATTGCGATAGCCGGTGCTTTAGGGTTCATGCTTTTTGGGATGAATGCACAAGTGAGTGTGCCAAATACCATTGGTTATATTCATGTTTATGCATTTTTAGGCATCAGTATTATGAGTTTCTTTACTGCAAAATTTGGTGCAAAAGCTGCACATGCTTTATCACCTGCGATGCTGAAAAAATGTTTTGCGGTTTTATTGCTCTGTGTAGGCAGTTTCTTTTTGGTGAAAGGCTTTCTCTAAATAGACAGAATAAAATCAGTTGTAAAAATAAAACCTACATCATGTAGGTTTTATTTAATGGTTAAAGCTGTGAATTTAATCTTTTGAAATATAAAATATTTAGCAAATTAATAACAACCGATATTCACCGTCATTTTCAATTGGGGCACGATGCACACAAGGTAAAACTTGTTGGGTTGGATGATCAACAGCCAATTTCCAAAGATGTCCTAAACCTAAATTGGTCGGTTTAGCTTCTGGCTTTGCCTGATAATGTAAATCAAAAAAATATTCAGCTAAGAAATCTTCAAAACCAGCTTCAACACCGTCATAAAGCTCTTTTAATTTTGCTCTAATTTCTGGGATTAAAACTTTTTGTTGAACTTGATCATTGGGCAAAATATCACTGGATGCGCCGTAATAGGTACATAGAAAAGTGTCTGTTTCAATTGGTGATCGGTCAACGTGATATGAATAAACATCCGTTGAAATAAAGTCAAATTCATCATCACGCTCATAGCATTTCAATAAATTTAGGCTAGGTGAAGCACCAAAATTAGATAGTTGTTGTATATCGTTTAAAATAGTTGCTCTAGCTAATTGTCCATGTTCTGAAAGACTAAGTGCTAATAAATCTTCTGTAGAAACTTCTGTAATATTTTCTTTTAATTCTAGTTTATTCACAATTTCTTTAAAATCACCCAGTAAATTTCGTGACCAACAAATCGCGTTCATTTCGTCATGAAATTTTGAATTTATAAGTTGTGAAAATGTTGAAACCACACTTACTTGTTTGTTGCTAGAAATTGTATTTGCCATATCAAAAGATTAAAACATCAGTCGTATCGTATTATATACGTGAAGCAATGCATTCGTTATTTGATATATGAATAAAATCATAATTCAATCGCTTCTTGAACTTATCAATCACATTTTAGATCATTTCCAAAATTATAATATTCAATAAATTTTACGCAAATTTTACGCCAAATACTCAGGTGAGAATAGAGAGTTTACGGGCATCTTTCACATACTTAGACATGGAATATCCCAATGTTTAGGATGAAAAAGATGAGCGCTAAATCCATAGTGCATCTACCAGTACAGCATCCAAAATTATGCTTTGTACCACAATTTAAAAATCATAGCGATTGCAGATTTTCTCCTTTAGATCATACAAAATCAGGAGAAATATCATGCTAGAGTTTATTTTACTTTTAGCCTTTGTGATCATTTTGGCTTATCCCTTGGGTAAATATCTTGCCGCAGTGATGCGCAATGAACAGATGAAAATTGATCCACTGTTTAATTGGATTGAAAAACCCATTTATGCTGTTTTAGGTACAAATCCAAAACGAGGTATGAATGTCAAAACCTATACTTTGAGTTTTGTGATGAGTTGTATGGTGATTGGGTTGATCACTTGGGTGCTGTTTATGGTTCAAGCCAGTTTACCACTGAACCCAAACCATGCACCAAATATGTCATGGGATTTGGCATTACATACCATGATTTCATTTTTAACCAATACCAACCAACAACACTATTCAGGACAGGCACAATTGTCCTATTTATCTCAAATGGTAGGTATTGTTGGTTTGCAGATCATTACTCCGATGATGGGGTTGGCAATGGTCGTTGCTACAGTTCGAGCATTATTTTATAAACAATCGAATGCATTATCTGAAAATGACCAACAAGCAAGTTTTAATAATAAAGTGCAACAGATCAATGTAGGGAATTACTGGGCAGATGTGATTCGTCCGACATTTCGTTTTCTCATTCCGTTATGCATGATTTGGTCATTATTGCTCACAAGTCAAGGGGTACCATCTACCTTTCAAGCTGGACCAGAAGTTCAAGTTATCGACCAAACCAGTGAATTAAAAACTCAAAAAATTCCTTTAGGCCCAGTTGCACCAATGGTGGCGATTAAACAATTGGGAAGTAATGGTGGCGGTTGGTATGGACCAAACAGCACAGTTCCTTTAGAAAATCCAACGCCATTGTCTAATTTCTTAGAAATGATGGCAATTCTGTTGATTCCTGTTTCAGTCATATTCATGTTGGGCTTTTTTACCCAACGTGCCAAATTTGCAGGTTTTGTCTTTGCTTCGATGCTGTTGATGTCAGTTATTTCTGCAAGCAGTGCGATTTGGTCAGAAAGTTTATCTTCAACCTCAACCTTACTTTCAGCAATGGAAGGGAAAGAAGTTCGTTTGGGTGAAACATCTTCTGCGATTTGGGCAGCCATCACCACACAAGTGAATAATGGTTCAGTCAATATGATGCATGATTCTTCTGCGCCACTGACTGGATTGATTGAATTGTCAAATATGTTGATCAATGCAATTTGGGGCGGGATTGGCTGCGGTTTACAGCAATTTATGATCTATCTATTTTTAGCCGTTTTCATTGCAGGCTTAATGACAGGTCATACTCCTGAGTTATTTGGCCGAAAAATCGAAGCTGGTGAAATCAAATTACTGGCTGTGGTGATTTTGATTCAGCCCATCACTATTCTTGGCTTAAGTTCGATTGCATTGTTTTTTCCTGAATTGACAGGAAATAGTAATCCGCAATATCACGGCATTTCGCAAATTTTATATGAATATGTTTCTGCATTTGCCAACAATGGTTCAGGTTTTGAGGGCTTATCTGACAATACCGTATGGTGGAATGTCAGCTGTGCAATTGCTTTACTCCTTGGACGTTTCCCGACGCTCATTATTCCATTATGGATCGCAACACGTTTGGCAGCCAAACGCCAAGCACCTGAAAGTAGCGGGAGCTTAAAAGTCGAAACACCAACATTTGCACTGACCTTGATCGCAATCGTGGTGATGTTGACTTTATTACAATTTATGCCAGTGCTTGTCTTGGGACCAATTGCTGATCAGTTGTTATTGGTACAAGGTTAAGGGTGAATACAATGAATCATTCAAATCAATCTTCTCAAAACAGCATCGCTTCAACTTTATTGCAAAGTGAAGCATGGAAAAATGCCTTCATTAAATTGTTACCACAACATGTGATGAAAAACCCAGTCATGGCTATTGTGTGGTTGGGAACAATCATTACTTTGGTTAGTACCTTGATGGGTTATGCAAGTTTGGTTTTTGGCTTGTTAGTGACCTTAGTTTTGTTTATCACCGTTTTATTCGCTAACTATGCAGAAGCAGTTGCAGAGGCGAAAGGTCGTGGACAAGCATCGTCCTTACGTCAAGCACGTCAAAATTTAACAGCACGACGCTTAACTTCTCAAAATGATACTGAAGGTACTCAAATTCCTGCAACTTCTTTAAAAATGAATGATTTGATTGAAGTTCGTGCAGGAGAATTGATTCCTGCCGATGGTGAAATTATTCAAGGCTTTGCCACAATCAATGAAGCAGCAGTAACAGGTGAGTCCGCCCCCGTACTTCGTGAAGCAGGAACGGATAAATCAGGGGTGATTGGCGGCACAAAAGTATTGACAGATCGCATCATCGTGCAAGTGACTGCTGAATCAGGCAATAGTTTTCTTGATCGTATGATTGCCTTGGTTGAAGGTTCAAATCGCCAAAAAACACCCAATGAAATTGCTTTGGGGATTTTACTTACCGTGATGACTGTGACTTTTATTGTTGTTGTCGTGAGTTTGCCTTTTATTGGTCATTTCTTAGATATTGAAATCAATCCAATTCTATTGGTGGCGCTATTGGTGTGTTTAATTCCAACTACGATTGGCGGTTTATTACCTGCGATTGGTATTGCAGGGATGAATCGTGCTTTAAAAGCCAATGTGATTGCTAAATCAGGTAAGGCGGTGGAAGTTGCAGGCGATGTAGATGTATTACTGCTCGATAAAACAGGAACAATTACTTATGGCGATCGTCAAGCAACCGCATTTTATCCAGTGACAGGTGTAACTGAGGCAGAATTACGTCAGGCCGCTGTATTGACATCATTGGCAGATCCCACACCAGAAGGTAAGTCCGTTGTTGCTTTGGCAAAAGATCAAGGTGAACGGATTATTGAACCTACCCAAGCTGAGTTTATTGCGTTTAATGCGGCAACGCGAATTTCAGGTGTGAACTTGTCAGATGGGCATCAGATCCGTAAAGGTGCTTTGGATGCCATTTTAAAATTTACATCACAACATATTGAACATCATGCTGAATTAAAAACCCGTGTTGAACAAGTGGCCTCTAAAGGTGCGACACCGCTTGTGGTTGCAAAAGATCAAAATATTCTCGGTGTGATTGAACTTTCAGATGTAATTAAACAAGGCATCAAAGAAAAGTTTGCTCGCTTACGTGAAATGGGAATTAAAACCGTCATGGTGACAGGCGATAATCCTTTGACTGCGGCTGCAATTGCAGCTGAAGCAGGTGTGGATGATTATATTGCCGAAGCAAAACCTGAAGATAAATTAAGCTGTATACGTACTGAACAGAATAAAGGGCATTTGGTGGCAATGGTGGGTGATGGTACCAATGATGCACCTGCTTTAGCACAGGCGGATATCGGTTTAGCGATGAACTCAGGGACGCAAGCCGCAAAAGAAGCAGGCAATATGGTGGATTTGGATTCTGACCCAACCAAATTATTGGCTGTGGTTGAAATCGGCAAACAACAATTGATTACACGTGGCGCATTGACCACATTCTCTTTGGCCAATGATGTATCCAAATACTTCGCTATTCTGCCAGCTTTATTCGTGGCAGCGATTCCTCAAATGCATGTGCTGAATGTTATGCAATTGGGAAGTCCAGAAAGTGCGATTCTTTCAGCATTGATTTTTAACGCGATTATTATCCCGATGCTTATTCCAATTGCACTGCGTGGTGTGAAATTTAAACCTTCAACATCTACACAATTATTGCGCCGTAATATGTTGATTTATGGGGTTGGTGGGGTCGTATTACCATTCGTAGCGATCAAAGCGATTGATCTTCTGATTAGTCCACTCTTGTCACTTTAATTATTGAGGATGATAAAAATGAATATTGAAAATAATCAACTCATTGATTCATCAATGGCTGAGTTAGTACGTGGTTCTCTCGGGTTAACCGTTATTGCATTGGGTGTATGTGGCTTCATTTATAGTAGTGTAGCTACAGGGTTTGGACAGGTGATATTTCCGGAACAGGCCAATGGCAGTATGATGATTGAAAATAATCAAATTGTCGGTTCAAGTTTGGTGGCTCAACCATTTACCCAAGCGCAATATTTTCACTCACGACCATCTGCTGCCAATTATGATCCAATGGCGATGGCTGGTAGTAATATGGCGAGAACGAATCCAGAATTGAATAAAATCATCAATGAACGGTTGAATAAAATCTCTGCTCAGGAACAGATTGATCCATCAAAAATTCCTGCAGATCTAGTCACAGCTTCAGGTAGTGGGATTGATCCTGAAATTAGTGTGCAATCAGCAATGATTCAAGTGAAACGTATTGCTCAAGCGCGACATCTTGCAGATCAAGATGTGATAAAACTAGTACAGGAACAAACGGTGCAGCCGACTTTTGGAGTTTTGGGTCAGGCGCGTGTGAATGTACTTGAGTTGAATTTGGCTTTAGATCGTGTAGGGAAGTGATGGATAATTAAAAAAGATTATTTAATCACAGTTTTAAAATAGGGATTTGGGCTTTTATTTGAGTAAAAGTCCTCTTTCCGAAGTAATACTTCTCAGCCTTTGGAAAGGGAGAAGTTGTGCGAATAAAAAAGATTTACGTTGTTTTAAAATTCAACACATATAGCAGAAATCTATGACTGACCAACGAAGCAACAAAGCGGATGTCTTACTACAACATACCCAGCGTTACCAATCTGGGCGATTGACGATTTTTTTAGGTGCAGCGCCAGGTGTGGGTAAAACTTTTGCGATGTTGGTTCGTGCACATGAATTGGCATTACAAGGAAGTAATATTGTTATTGGTTATGTGGAAACACATGGTCGGATTGAAACTGAAAACTTAATAGCGGGCTTAACGGTTATTCCTCGAAAGGTCATTGAATATCAAGGGCATTCTTTGGAAGAAATGGATTTGGACGCCGTATTGGAGAAAAAGCCCAGTATTGTACTTGTCGATGAGTTTGCTCATACCAATATGCCGAGTAGTCGGCATGAAAAGCGTTGGCAAGACATCAATGAATTATTAGATGCTGGTATTGATGTTTTCACCACAATGAATATTCAGCATTTAGAAAGCTTGAATGATGTGGTATATCAAATTACAGGAATTCGTGTATCAGAAACCGTACCCGATCGTGTATTCGAACGGATTCGTGATATTCGCTTGATTGATTTACCAGTCAATGAATTATTGGAACGGTTAAATCAAGGTAAGATTTATGTTCCTGAACAGGCACAGCAAGCATTACAACGATTTTTTAATCATTCCAATCTTACTGCTTTACGTGAATTGGCGATGCAAACCGTCGCTAGTCATGTGGATAGTGATGTACGGGAAAGTTTTGCGGTTCAGGGGCTTGCACCAATTCCATTAAAAAATCATATTTTGGTGCTGATTGAAGGTAATGGTCATGCTGAGGCATTGGTTCGGATAGGCTGCCGTATTGCTGAAAATCGTTTGGCAAATTGGACCGTGGTGACATTTTCCCCAGAATCCAATATACAACAATCAGAAAATGTACAAAGCCGAGAGATTGAAAATGCTTTCAATTTGACTCGTCAAATGGGGGGGATGACAGAAATTTTATATGGTCAACAACATGCTCGTACATTATTTGATTATGTTATGGATCACGGAATTTCCACGCTTGTCTTAGCACAAATTCAACCACCTAACAGATGGTTTAATTTTAAACCTAATTTGCTTGAACAGATTTTAAAGTATCAACCAAGTTTTGAACTGAGTATTGTACCTATTGCATCAGAACCAAGACCGCGACATTTTTTTCAACGACAAGGCGCTTTCTTAACCTTCAGAGAAAGTCTGTATGTGGTACTGACTACAGCAATCAGTATTATCATCGCAAGTTTAGGAGAAAAATATCTTGGTATTGAAGAGCTTTCGGTTATTTTTATAACCGCTGTGGTATTTGTTGCTTCTAAAACTCGAATGGTAGCTGCAGTATTTTCAGCGCTTTTATTTTTCTTAGCCTATAATTTTTTCTTTATTTCACCTAAATTTACTTTGCAAATTTCAGCACATCAAGGTGTGATCACAGTCGTGGCTTTTCTTGGTGCAGCATTGATTGCCAGTCGTTTAGCATCACGCCTCCGTGAACAAGTGACAGCGTTGAAAGCAGCCAATAGCTATAACAGTATCATGCAAGATTTAGGGCAAAAGCTTTCGGTTGCTGTGGATTTCAAGCAAGTACAAGAAATTGCAAGTAGTAGTCTAAGTAAAAATTTAAAAGCGCAAGTATGGCTATATTGTCCAGAAGCTTCAGATGGTAAAGATATCTTAAAACAACTCAGTGATAAAGAGCGGATTTCAGCTGAATGGACATTTAAAAATTTACAACCTTCAGGTCGTTTTACCCAGACGTTAACTGAAAATGCGTGGTGGTTTCTACCTCTACTTGCCTCTAAACAATGTTTAGGGGTGATCGGTATTCAGTTTTTACATGCACCAGCGCATCTCGGAAATGAACAAAAGCGTTTAGCGGAAGCAATGGTCGAATATATTGCACAAGCCATCTATAGGACGCAATTAACCAAAGCTTTAGAGGTCGCCAATGTTAGTTCAGAAACTGAAAAGTTGCGTTCAGCACTCTTATCTTCAGTTTCACATGATCTACGTTCACCACTCGCGTCAATGATTGGTGCTGCGGATACATTGACGCATTATAGGCATGCTATGGATGAACAAGATCAAGCCAGTCTTTTGGAAGCGATTCGTTTGGAGGGTGAGCGTTTAGACCGTTATATCCAAAACTTACTTGATATGACTCGTTTAGGTCATGAGGGTTTAAGTTTAAAGCGCGATTGGATTGGTGTGGATGAATTAGTTGGTTCTGCTGTTAGACGATTACAACGCTATATGCCACACGCCGTGATTGAAGTGCATTTACCTGAGCAAAGTTTAAGTCTATTTGTGCATGCGGCATTAATCGAGCAAGCAATTTTTAATGTTTTAGAAAATGCAGCAAAATTTTCACCTGAACAGCAGGCGGTGATTGTTGATGTAATGCAAGTCGGTGATAATGAAATTGAAATAGCGATTAGCGACCAAGGACAGGGGATTCCTGAGGATGAACGAGATCGGATTTTTGATATGTTTTATACTATGGAACGAGGCGATCGTGGGCAATATGGTACGGGATTGGGTTTAACCATTGTCAAAGCGATTATTGGTGCACATATGGGGGAAATTAGTGCATCATCAGCAAAGAATAATCATGGAACTTGTATCCGAATTATATTGCCAATTCAACAGATTACATAAATTTAAACTTGTCTAAATTATTGATTTTAATTAGTTATATGTGTTTGTGAGGAATAATGATGTCTGAGAAAAATGCTACAGTCAGTTCAACGACGCATATTTTAATTATTGATGATGAAACACAGATTCGTAAATTTTTAGATATAGCACTTAGAGCACAAGGCTATAAAACTATATTGGCTGAAAATGGGCAAAAGGGCTTAGAATTATTGGCATTGCAAGGTGCTGATTTAATTATACTTGATCTTGGATTACCTGATTTAGATGGGTTTGATGTTCTTGAAGAATTGCGAACATGGTCAAAAACTCCAGTGATTGTACTTTCTGTACGTGCGGATGAAGTTGAAAAAGTAAAACTACTTGATGCTGGTGCGAATGACTATGTGACTAAACCATTTAGTGTACAAGAGTTAATGGCAAGAATACGTGTCTTACTTCGGCAATATCAACATGTTGCAGTTGAATCAGCTATTTTTGATGATGGTGTACTCAAAATTGATTTTGCTCAACGTCAGGTATTTTTAGAACAGAATTTAGTGACTTTAACCCGAAAGGAATATCAATTACTCAGTCTATTGGCTCAACATAAAGGTCAATTATTGACTCAACCTCAAATTCTAAAGGAGTTATGGGGGCCGACACATCAGGAAGACACGCATTATTTACGAATTCTAGTTGCTAAACTAAGAGCTAAATTGAATGATAATACTGTACATCCTAAATATATTGTGACCGAGCCAGGTATTGGTTTAAGGTTTTTAAATGTTTTGGTGTAGTAGAACTTATTATCAATATTAATGAGTTAAATATTGAGTGTTAGTTTATTTAACATAATCAATGCTTAAGCACTAATTTATAGGCTTGTTTTTGTCACTTTCAATAGATTCACTCGAAAGAATGGCTTTGCACAAAAAATAATGGCAAACCATCTTCTTCGTCTTGCAATTTCATCGCTTGCGTACCATCTCGGTATTCAAAGATAACAATAGGGTAATTATCCCAATCAACAACATAAAAACGTCGATCGTTAATGATTAGATGATGTTCAGTAAATTGGTGTTGTAATAAGCACATAAATTTACTTTTATTGGGTGAGAGTAGATTTAACTCACGTATATGATCTGAATCTGATTGAGCACTAAGTTTGCCGCGATGTTTTTCATTCAAGCTGAGATAGACATGACGTGTTTCGTAGGTTGAGCAACTTTAAGTTTGTGAGCCACAGTATATGGTGAGCCTAAAGCAAAACCTATAAGTAAGAAATGATGATGAGCATTGTATTAAGCTTAGAATATGTTCTATTTATATGTAAATACTAATTGTCTTATGTTCACCTGAAGTCTAGTTAATAAAACTTTTATTAATTTTATTTATTATTTTCAATAACTTATATAAATAAAAAAATAATTATAAATTTTTGGTTCATGAACCTAATGAATTTATTGATACTTTTATAAAATAGAGTTAATTTGTCCGAGAGATATGGGTAGATATCTATTTTTGGTCTTTTTAGTGATTAGAGATATGACCATTGTCATCAAATTTTAAGGAATTCCTTAAGTTTTTTTCTTATAATTCAATAAAATAATTTTGAATACTCAAAAATTAAATGTAATATAAGTCACATTATGAACCGTTAAGTGAAATACGTTTTGCTTAAACGAATGATTGAGTTAGATCATCTAAATGATGATCGTGCTAGAAGACTCAGGTTTTACACCAAAATATTTGGCAGACTTTATTTTAAATACAATCCTAAACTGAATATAAAAAACCTTCGGAGGGCTTATTTGGCCAAACTAACCATCAACCTGAAAAAACTAAATTCTTACGCTAAGTATTTTTTCTAAAAGACACCGTACATATAGCATTACTTTATGTTAATAAAAATTTAGCATCATTTTTGACGCTTATTTGTTGTATGTGCAAAAGCAAGACATTTTAAATAAAGAATCTTTTAATATGAAAGTTACATATCCAGAGACAGGTATATACGAGCACGAACTCAAAGCAATTGATAAGATTAAAAAGGTCTTTGATCGTGGCGAAAAAACTAAAAACTGGCGAGCATATGCTGGTTTTGAATTTATGCATAAAAATGGAAAAAAAGCAGTAGCGAAAGGTAGTTCTGAGAAATTTGAATATGATCTCCTAATTATTACTCATGCAAACATTTTGGTCATTGAATTCAAGGACTGGAACGGTAAGGAAATTACAAAAGTTGCAGGAAAATGGTACGTAGGTAATAAAGAGCAAGATTCATGCCCTGTAGCTAAAAATGTAAAAAAAATGCAAATTATAGTTAATAAACTAAAGGATAAAGTTTCAGAAAAGAAAGCTAAGGGCATTACATTTCATTACCAAAGTGTTTCTCACTTTGTTGTCATGTGTGGTAAAGCAGATTATTCGCGCCTGCCTCCAGAAGATTTAGAGCACATTCTTTCGATAGATGAGTTTATACAATTAGCTCAACAGAAGAATTTTAATAATATGTTCCGCAAGCATCTGGAACGTGATGGTCGCATATATGATATTAAAAAAGAATATCACGCCATTATTGATGAAATTTTTGCGCCTGACCAAATTCAACCACGCTCTTTGATTATTAATAATCATGAACGAGGTGACTTGATCTTACCGCATCCTAAAAAGATTTATAGCGAGTATAAAGCGCATTCATTGACCATCGTTGGTGAAAAATCTTTAATGCGTTGTTGGGATTTTAATGAATTCAAGTTGAGTAACTCAAGAATGAGTCAGCCTCAACATCGATTCAACTTGATCTGCAATGAGCGCCGGGTTTTCCAAAAAATTAAAACAGAAAAGCCTGATCTTTATCAAAGTTGTTTGCACCCGATTACAAACCCAAGTCTTGATGACATGACATCAAAATATAATGAGTTGTATGAGTTGCCTGAGAACAGCTATCGAGTCAACGAATTCATCGGCGCTTATGCTGAGAAAATGTCTGAATCTGAGAAATTGGATTTATTCCAGATTTTGCTTGGTAAATTTAATCACCTACATCAAATGGGAATTACTCATGGTGATGTGGGTGATCATAGTGTGTGGATCTCTTATAAAAAGGAGATATTGCTATCCAATTTTTCGGCAGCAAATGATCAAACACAGCCCTCGAAAATTGACCCTGAACTGGCTAACGAACTCCCATTTTTGAATACAACAGCTCATCTTCCGAATCTTGCGCTGACAGCTGCACAAAAGGATGTGTATTGGTTAGGGCAGTTAATCCTTCATATTTGGAAGAATGCTCGACTGAGCCCACGTTCATTGAAAAAATTTAGTCTTGAGGAGCGAGATCAGAACCACTGGTTAGAGCGTATTTTAACACGAGCTTTGACAGGGAAATATGATAATGCATGTGCAGTATTCCAAGATTTCTTAGCTCAAAAACCTGCTGAACAAGTTAGTTATGAACTTGATGCAGATGTACTGAATCCATATTTAAATCAGACAAATACCTATATCAGTTACCCGATATTTGGCGCGCCTATTGATGCTAACCAAAATTTTACACTCTATGCATCAGGCAACATGTTAGTCAAAACATGGATGGGTAAAGTTGCATCTGCAATGACAACTTATCAAAAGAGTTGTTTTAAGCGATTCTTTGAAGAACTTAAAATGACGCAGGCTCTCAATTTGCCATACCTTCCTAAGATTATTGATTTTGGTTTATCAACTAGCACAGCATGTGTGTATCTAGTAACTGAAATGGTAAAGGGTGAAGCTTGGTCAACGGTTATTGAGGGCTTAACTGAGGATGAAAAAAATGAACTTTCACTTCAGTTATTGCATTCTCTGAAAAAATTTCATGAGCATGGCTTTCAACATGGAAACTTGGATGATGAAAAGATTCTAGTAGATAAAACAAACTTGAAAGTTAGTTTTAATGATTGCTTCCATCCTGAAGTACCACAACCTGATTCTTCTAATGCTTATTTCCCATCTGATATTGAAGATCCAACAGTCATTCAGTGTGACAACTTTACTGCATTGAAATTAATCGCAGATCTATACGATATAGACTTGGCTGTGGATGATGTGGCTTCAATGGATCCTACTTTATCCTGGCTAAATACAGCCTTGAGCATAGAAGGAATGGAAGATCCAAGTGTACGCTATATTGATAATTCTCGCTTTATAGAGGCATTTGAATGTAAGGGTGCTATTGTAAAAGAAGCTCCTCAGATTAGTATTTATACAAGTAAGGTTGAGACGCCCTTTACGATTTATCCCGAAAACGGCAAAGTTTATATCCAACTTGAGGCAGCAAGTGAGGGGGATTTTCGATTTACACTTAGCGGAATCAATGGCATGTTAAAAGGGTTTTATAAGCCCCATGAAAATCAATTAAGTTTCCTTGATTTTGTCAAAAAACAAGACCTGTGGTGGAAGGCTAGTAGGGATGCAGATCTGACTATTGATGTTAGCATTGAAGTCCACCCGATATCTGGGATGAGTAAGCGTGACAACATTGTAGAGTTAAATGACTTCTTAGCAAAAGATCAAAACTTTAAGGATGCTATTGAACAGTTTAAGCAAGCACAGCTCAAAAGGACTCAAGAGAAAGAGGAAACATTACGGGCTCTGCGTGAACAAAAAGCATTACAAGAAGAGATAGGCGATGTTATAGCTACTGATGAGCTTATGGCACAGCCAATGAGTCATCTGCCTACACATAGCCACTTAATTGATATTGAAACGAAAGAGTTGTGGAAAAAAGTCATGGCGACTGAGCGTCATGCACATCCTACAATCACTCTGTCTGAGCCGTTAAAGATAGTTTCGAGCAAACATTTTAAAGATTCAAAGAGTGCTATTGCATACTATGACTCTGCAGAAGATGTTTCAGCTAAATTTTCAAAGACCGATAAAGTCGATGTAATGTGCACTAAAGAAACTGGGGCGGGAGGTGATTACACTTTCTGCATAGGTACGGTGAATATTGCGCAATCAAAAGTCGGAGAATTGTGGATCGATTTTTGTAAAAAAACAAATGAAGTTCCTGAAGAAGCAACACTGTTTCTACAAAGCAAGGCAGATAAGTCATCTAATCGGAAACGTGCAGATGCTCTGACAAATATTCTGAGTAATAAGGCTGTCATTGAAAATCTCGTAGATTACTTTGAACCATCATTAGTGATTGAAGCAAAAGATTATGAGATTGAAGTGCCTGATGAAGATCTAGATCACTATAACAAATACAAAAATGGGGAATTGGTTAAAGCCCTCAATCCATTACAACGTAAAGCGTTCCGTAATGTGCTTAAGTATGGACCTGTATCACTATTAAAGGGACCACCAGGAACCGGCAAAACTGAATTTATCTCTATACTGGCTCACTATCTCTATGATAAACAAAATGTATCTAACATCTTAATTGTTAGTCAGTCGCACGAAGCTGTAAATACAAGTGTTGAGCGTATACGTCAGCTATGCACAGAGTATGACACACCATTAAGTATTGCTCGAATAAGCAATAAAGAGAGTGCTGTGTCTCCTGAATTAAAAGATGTCTATACAGGCTCAATTATTACGAGCCAGATAGAGCTGTTTAAGTCTAATATTAAAGAAAGAGTGCTTGAGCTTGCAAAAGATTTATCACTTGAAGCTGAATACTTGAGCGATCTTTATGAAATCAGAGTCACTATTTTAAATAGTCTTAAATCTGCGTATCAGTCAATCGACCAAGATGATCTTGATCAAAAGTTTAGTTTCTCATTAGAAGAGTATACCCAGGCTTTCAAATCAGCAATGCATAAGCTGAAGAGCATGTTTGACGGAAATCAAGACTTTTGGGATCAACTGGAAGACTGTATCAATGATAAAGAGATAACAGTATTAAACCAGTTAAATAAGATCGACATGATTACGTTCGCAGCACTTAATCAATACTACGGGGTATCTAATGAGGAAGGACTTAAAGCGAAAGCCTTGATCAATATTGCCCTAGATTATGAACCATTAATTGAAAGCCAAAATGCTAATTATGAAAGTTTTCTGGTCAAAACAAGGCAATTAGTCTGTGGCACATGCGTTGGTGTTGGCCAACAAAGTATTGGAATCGCCAATCACGTATTTGATTGGGTGATTATTGATGAAGCAGCACGTTCAATCGCTTCAGAATTGGCAATTGCAATGCAGTCAGGTGCACGTATTTTATTAGTTGGGGATCAAGACCAACTTCCTCCACTATATTCGAGCGATCATATAAAGGCTTTAGCTAAGCAACTTAAGATATCAGATGATGATTTGGAAGATAAATTACAAAGCGACTTTGGCCGTATCTTTAATTCACATTATGGACTAAAGGCTAGTTCAGAACTCTTGTCACAGTACCGAATGAGTCCGAGCATCGGCGAATTAGTTTCAGACTGTTTTTATGAAGGAAAACTTGAAACTGAAGTTGTCGATTCTCGTGGTTTAAGTGATGAAGAGCTGAAAGAAATTAAGTTAAAGCGGATTGTGCCTGATAACTATGCATCCGACATCGTAATAGAATTGAATTCAACAGTTACTTGGGTGGATACTGGGAATGCTGAGCATTTCAAAATGGAGAAAGGTAGTAGTATTTATAACCCACATGAAATTAATGAAATTATCGATTTTCTTCAGCGGATTGACCAAGACAAACTCTTGTTAAATAAATTAGTGCCAGAGCCTGATTCCCTTAAAGAGCCTGCTATTGGTGTAATTTGTACCTATGCTGAGCAAAAAAACCGGTTAAGAAAAGCCTTCTCTTTGTGTGAAGTGTCAGATGCATTGAGATCAATTGTGCGTATTGATACGGTGGATAGTTATCAAGGTAAACAGAATAAGATCATCATTCTCTCAGTTACGCGAAATGATCCAACTAAGTTTCCTGCATTTTTGAAGTCACCAAATCGTGTGAACGTGGCTTTATCTCGCGCAATGGATCGTCTTGTAATCTTTGGTGCGTCAGAAATGTGGCAAGGAGTCAACAGTAACTTACCTTTAGGACGCGTATTAAATTACATCAAGTGCCGTGAAAATCAGACTTTAGAATATCGATATATTTCAAAACGCGCCATTGTCAAAATAGTACAAAACAATCCGCACATTAATAAAAATAGATCAAAAAAATATAGAAAGGCAGGGGTATAACTCATGGAAAATTCACTAAGAAGCTATCATGACGTAGATGTTACATTGCCATCACAACTATTCAATGTGGCATTTAGCTATACCACAACAGATACCTTAGATTTTATTGATTCTATGGTATTGCGCCTATTGGTAATTGCACCACTTTCTGCTGAAAAAATAGCGCGGTTCTTAGGGTTATCTAATCATGAAACAGATGTGCTATTAACTAAATTATTAAAACAAATGCAGATAAAACATCTTGAAGATGATCGATTTGCTCTGACTCAGCGACTTGAGAAAGCATTCTCGGATGTTTGTGCAATTCCTTATGTAAATAAGATTGAGGACAATATTCAAAAGATGAGTTTTGAGATGATTGGCTTGAATCCTGAGCCAGTTAATCCCAACGCATCTGACAATGGGGCAAATTCAATTAAATTAGATGCTTCTAACCAATACCTTTCAAATGGTGAGTCTTTGGTTAGTAAGGAGTTTCAGAAAAATTTTCGATTTTATTTCAGCCAAGGATTAGTTAAGTTGAATCCATCAGTGGATGAAAAGAAGCTGCAACTGTATAAAATGAGCCAAGTGGAAAAATTGCGAGACCATTCTCGTCGTTTTACATTACCATTGACGCTTGATGAGAATTATACACCTACAGAGATTAGTGATTTTAATCACATGGAAAATCTTAACAAAATCGAAGATTCTCTTTACGCTGCTCTTAGATCAGCTAAGAAGCCACAAAATATTGAGGATATTCTAAAGGTACTCCATGAATTAGATATGGAGGATACTTTTTCAGTTGAATCTATTTTTAGCGAGAATAAGCTTAATTTAGATCGCTTATTTAAGCTAGAACACAAATCCAATGAATACTTTATCGGGCCAATATATTCTAAGGAAAATTCAGACCTGTTTTTCAAAACAATCAAACAATATCAAGACCAGAATAATGATGATAAACAGCTGTATTGGTTAGCTCCATCAGATGAATTTTGGGGTAAGTCAGATAGATTTAGTGATTTTATTGATCGTTTATCGACAACCACAATTACCAAAAACTTTAAATGCTTCTTACCAGTGGCATACAGAAATGATAAACAATCAATCGCAAGTTATAAAAAACTAATCACAGCTGAGGCAGGAGCCAAGCACTTTCTAACGTTTAAGGAAAGTAGTGTAGTTTTTGACGGTAATTTTGAGCTTTTGGTTATGAAAGACTCTTTTTGTGTTTTGATTATTCACGTTAGTGATTCATCCACAAATATTTTAACAACAGTGCCTGTGGGTATTATTGTCAAAAATAAGGCTATTGCCCAATCGTTTTATAAGTTTTTTGAAGACTTAGAGAACGATGGAGAGAACTTCTTTGGTTTATTAAATTCTAAAAAATAGAATAATCATCTTAAAAAGCTAGCAGATTTGCTAGCTTTTTTAAACTCAAATTAGAGTGGCAACAATCCAGACCAGACATTTCTACTTTGAAGT